>PMNN01000132.1 GCA_003161815.1 Methanobacterium sp.
ATTTTTTCAGCTATTTCTGCTTCTTGCAATGAATCTATTTCTTCTCTTCTTTTTTTTATTTCATTATGAGCTCTAGCCACGGATTCTTCCATTAATTGGTCAACGCTGATGAATATGCCCCGTCTCGTAGACATGGAACCTTCAGGAAGTGTGATAAATTCATAAAAGATAACTTCAGGTTTATTTCCACCTATCAACTCTAAGGCAATTTTTAATTGTTCAATAGCTAATTTATGATCTGAACCAAGAACGTCTATCGATATATCAGCATTATTTGATTTTTCAAGATGATATGCAATATCACGTGTAGAATAAAGTGATGTACCATTAGATCTAGTCAGTATAAGTTCTTTTTCTATACCATAATCTTCTAAATCGAGGTATAATACTTCATTATGTTGGGTGTATCTTTCAAGTGATTTNNACCGTTTTCATATATATTCATCAATTTATCAATTTCAGTTTTGAATTCAGGATTAGCTATCAGATCCTTATTGATTTGTAAGTATGTTTTCCCGATAGCATGATCTGGTTTCTCTGATTCATCTATTTTATATCCCTTTTTTATAATTCCCCATACTATCATAGCTATTTGGCGTCCCATATCATTTACATAATATTNNTGGGTGTATCTTTCAAGTGATTTTAATATTCTCTCTACTGATCCGTTTTTTACAAAATTGCTTTCCCAGATGAACGCATCATGACTTATTTTCAGACGCTGAGAAGTGGTTTCTATTCCATCTAAACATTTTTTAACCACTAATCTAAACTTGTTTTCAACTTCAGAATCGTNNTCCCATATCATTTACATAATATTGGGCTTCTACTTTATAACCGGCCGATTTTAATATACGTGCTAAAGAATCACCGATTATGGAATTTCTAATATGACCAATATGTAATGGGCCGTTAGGATTGGCTGAAGTATGTTCTAATATTATCTTTAGATTTTTGTTCTCTAATTCACCATAATTTTCATTTATTGAATTCAAAACCAGCATTGAGTATTTTTGATAATCTATATTGAAGTTAAGGTAAGGACCTATTGATTTCACCTGACCGAAGTTGATAGGCTTCTTTATAACTCTTAGAATCTCTTGATTTATTTCCATTGGAGATCTTTTAAGCTTTTTAGCTAAATCAAATGACACTGAAGTGGCTATATCTCCCATATCCGCACGTGGAGGCTGTTCTATTGGGATATTATCTGGAATTTCCCAGCCAAGACTTTTAATAGCATCTTTTACTGAGTTGATGATCTCTAACTCTAATTTTCTATACATTACATTCACCTAATACTCCCGAATACTCTGGATTTCATTATAATTAACTATTAAACTTAGATAATTCATTAATTGTCAGTATAAATAAAAAAAAAGTAATATAGAAGAGCATTTATCTATGCTTAAACAATTACTTTAAATTTCTAACACATTAATAAACAGTTCATCTTTTTTTTATAATCCTTTGATCCAGAGACTGATATAACCGATTTTAGGGATCACTATGAGATTCTTACCAGCCGTACTTCCCAGTGAAATCACTTTAGCATCTATTTGGCTTGGATAAACCACAACCGGATCCGGTACCGGGTTATTGTCTCCTTTAGTAACATAATACAATTGCCCATCAGGACTTGTACCCTTAAAGATAATCCGATGAATAACCTGCTCGGGTTGTGGTGTCCAATTAGCGTTATATATAACTATATCGCCCACGTTCACATTGCTAGTGTTAAATTCCTGTAAGCCTAAAAAATTAGCTTTTTCAATAGCCACTACATCTCCTCTATAAAAAACTGGTTCCATACTTCCAGAAATCACCACATCTAAGTGCTGAGCTAAAATTAATCCAATAATTATGATAGCTACATAACCTATTATTTCACTAGTTTGAGACATTTAAACACCTATTTTAGGACTGCGCCTTCATCTGCAGAGCTGGCCATTTTCATATACCGTGACAACCATCCTTTAACATTTCGTTGTGGTTTAACTACTTCTTTAAGCCTTCTTCTAATCTCCTCATCTGATACTATAAATTCCAGCTTTCTCTTTGGGATATCTATCAAAATCATATCACCATCACGAACCACTGCTATGGGCCCGTTTTCTGCAGCTTCAGGGGACACGTGACCAATACAAGGACCTCTAGTACCTCCTGAGAATCTTCCATCAGTTATGAGGGCTACTGATTTAATTTCCATTCCAGATATGGCTGAGGTAGGGTTCAGCATTTCCCTCATCCCCGGCCCTCCCTTAGGACCTTCATATCGTATAACAATTACATCCCCTTCTTGAATTTCATCTTGGAAAATTGCCTTTACACATTCATCTTCACTATCAAAAACTCGGGCGGGACCTTCATGGATCATCATATTCTGATTAACCGCACTTTGTTTTACTACAGAGCCATTAGGGGCTAAATTACCCTTCAAAATAGCTAATCCTCCTTCTTCATGAACCGGATTATCTAAAGATCTTATTACATTGTGATCCATTAACTTTACATTTTTAATGTTTTCTTTAATGCTTTTTCCAGTGCATGTTATTAAATCTAATTGAATATTATCTCTAAGTTCGGTTAATACGGCAGGAATACCACCAGCTTTATCCAAATCGAGCATGCTATGTTCTCCAGCAGGACTTATACTAGCAATATGGGGAATTTTCCTGCTGAATTTCTCGAATAAATCTAAATTTACTTTAACTCCCTGTTCCTTTAACTCATAGGCTATGGCAGGTAAATGTAGGGTGCTATTGGAAGAACCACCCAGAGCTAAATCAACTACCACTGCGTTTTCAAAGGCTTTTTGCGACATTATTTTAGAAGGAGTTATATTTTTATCAAGTAAGGCCATAATTTGCTTTCCGGATTCCTTTGCAATTTCTATTTTCTTCGCTGATACTGCATGGGTGGTGGCGCAGTAGGGTAAACTCATACCCATGGCTTCGGTGAGACAGGCCATGGTGTTTGCAGTGAAAAGACCAGCACAAGAACCGGCACCGGGACAGGCGCAGTGTTCCAATTCATTTAATTCTTCTTCACTCATTTTTCCTGATGAAACTGCCCCTACAGCTTCATAAATAGTTATTAAATTTACTGGTTTTCCATTATAATCTCCGGGTAGCATAGGACCGCCCGTAACCACTATGGAGGGAATATTTAGTCTAGCGGCTGCCATAAGCATTCCGGGCACTATTTTATCGCAAGTTGGGATAAGAACTAAAGCGTCAAGTTGATGGGCCTGGGCCATACTTTCCACGGTATCTGCTATAATTTCCCGGGATGCTAAGGAATAACGCATGCCCTCATGATTCATGGCAAGTCCATCACAAATAGCCATTGTATTGAATTCAAAAGGCACTCCACCAGCTTCACTTATACCCAATTTTACAGCTTTAGAAACTTGATTAAGATGAATATGTCCGGGTACTATCTCGGTGAAACTATTAGCCACTCCTATAAATGGTCGTCCCATTTCTTCATCTGTAACACCACAGGCCCGTAGTAAGGATCTGTGGGGGGCTCTCTGCAGTCCCTTTTTTATATTGTCACTTTTCATTTAAAATTCACCATGAAATTCTCTTATATATCTTAATTAAATAAAAATTACAGAATGAATATTTTCTACTGAATATAATATTGTATTGTAATAGATTAAAATTTTTACCTATAGAATTAGTTCTTAAATCAATAATTTAAAAATTTCTTTAAATCCCATTCAACATTATTTATTATATGGAATATGATAGGATATATAATTCATAGCAAGTTGAATTATTTATTTAGAAATTTTTATGCATATTTTACTTAATTTATAGGTGGTATGGAAGATGAGAATACTTCTAATTCATTCTGATTACATAAAATATAAAACCAAGTCTAAAACTAAAATAGCTGAAGAAATAGAGGATGAAAAAAAAGAGGGAGAATTTAAAAATTCATTGGTGGTTTTCACTGCAGTTGAAAAGGAAGACGAGAAAAATCCGGATCTAGTAGTGGAAAATGCCACATTGGAGATAGCAGATATTTTCTTTAAGATAGGTGCAGAAAATATTGTTATTTATCCTTACGCTCATTTGAGCTCCTCTTTAAGTTCCCCTAATGCTGCTAAAAAGATATTACATGATATGGAGGTTCAATTAAGGTCACAGAATCTTAATGTTTCCAGAGTTCCTTTTGGTTGGTATAAATCCTTCGAAGTCTCCTGTAAAGGCCATCCTCTATCAGAACTTTCTAGAACAATCCTTCCAGAGAAGACGGAACCCCAAACAAATGAAAAAATAGATATTCAAAAATCTGAATTCAATATCCTAAATAATGGAAAACTCTACAATGTAGATGAATTTCCATACGAAAACAGTGATTTTAAAAAGCTGGTGGATTATGAATTGGATAGAACTAAATCTTCAGGTGAAGAGCCTCCTCACGTTAAAATTATGAGGGAGAAGAAGTTAGCAGGTTATGAGCCATCCGCGGACATAGGTCATCTCAGATGGTATCCAAAAGGAAAGCTAATACGGGATCTTTTAGCAGATTATGTTTATAACTTAGTAACCGAAAGGGGGGCTATGCCGGTGGAGACCCCCATAATGTATGATCTAGCAGATGAAGCTATCAGAGTGCATGCCGAGAAATTTGGGGAAAGACAATACCGTATGGAAACTAAAAATAAGCAGCTCATGCTTAGATACGCTTGTTGTTTTGGCGCATTCAGAATATTGGCTGACACATTCATAACTTGGAAAAACTTGCCCCTAGCAATTTATGAATTATCAACTTACAGTTTCCGCTTAGAGAAAAGTGGAGAAGTGGTTGGTCTTAAGAGACTGAGAGGCTTCACCATGCCGGATTTGCACACAGTATGCGCTGATCTACAACAGTCTATGCAGGAATTCAGCAATCAAATTT
This sequence comes from Methanobacterium sp., assembly GCA_003161815.1. GTDB lineage: Archaea > Methanobacteriota > Methanobacteria > Methanobacteriales > Methanobacteriaceae > Methanobacterium_A. The sequence goes on from PMNN01000132.1 coordinate 4,918, forward strand.
CCATGTGCGCTCAAACAGGCAAAGATCTGGAACTAAATTATGAAGTAATAATGAGAGTAACTGCAGATTTCCTTGAAGAGAATCAAGAATGGGTTTTCCAAGCAGCGGGCATGATAGGTAAACCAGTAATTCTAGAGATATTACCCAAAAGAAAACATTACTGGATTTGTAAAATGGATTTTGCAGCTATTGACTATTTAGGTAGACCTATCGAAAATCCAACTATCCAAATTGATGTGGAAAGCGCAGAAAGGTTCGGTATAACTTACATTAACGAGGATGAAGAGGATTTAAATCCTATAATCATCCACTGCAGCCCCACGGGGAGTATAGAAAGAGTCATAGGTAGTTTACTTGAAAAAACCGCTATTAAAATAGATGAAAAACCTCCAATGTTCCCAGTTTGGCTTTCACCCACCCAAGTTAGAATACTAACCATTGCTGAAAGACATTTAGACTTTGCTCTTAGGTTAGCTGATGATTTAAAAAAACAAAATATCAGAGTTGATGTAGATGACCGGCCAGACACTGTACGGAAAAAGATAAGGAATGCTGGAAGCGAATGGGTACCATATGTGATTGTGATTGGAGATAAAGAACTTGAAAGCGATCAACTAATGGTTAATATTCGTGAATTCAATGAAAAATCATTAATGAATAAAAATAAGCTTATTGAACGAGTAAATAATGATATAGATAATATGCCATTTAGAAAGCTCCCATTGTCTTTAAAACTCTCTGAAAGGGTTAACTTCTAATCTCATAAATTATTAATTTTTTTTACTTATTCTATTTTTTCTGAAGCTTTAAAATGCTGTATCACTTTTATAATGATAAAATATTTATATTATAACTTATAACTTATAATTTAGAACTTATCATTAATTCGGAGGATTGTTTTTTTATGGCTGAGATAATTGCAATACTAAATCAAAAGGGGGGTTGTGGTAAAACTACCACCGCAGTGAATCTATCAGCTGCTTTAGCTCTTCTTGGTAGAAAAATTTTGTTAATAGATATGGATCCTCAGGGAAATGCTACCACAGGATTAGGAATAGAGAAAAATGAGGAAAACATTACTGTATATTCCGTTTTAACAGGACAAAATTCCCTTCAAGAATCTATTGTTAACACAGAGGTTTCAAACGTAGACTTAGTGCCAAGTAATATATCTTTAAGTGGTGCAGAAATTGAATTAAGCAAGACTATAGGTCCTCATTCTATATTAAAAGAGTCTATGGATGGCATTGGTGATCTATATGATTACGTTTTTATTGATGTGCCTCCTTCTTTAGGTCTATTAACTTTGAATTCCATTGTGGCTTCTGACAGTGTAATAATACCAATACAAGCTGAATTTTATGCTCTGGAGGGTATGGCTGATCTTATTAGAGCTATGGATCTAGTTGAAACTCGTTTAAACAGTCCTTCACCTATTAAAGGAATTCTTCTTACTTTATACGATTCCAGAACCCGTTTGGGAAGAGATGTTTATAATAATGTTAAAGAATACTTTGGAGAGACTGAGAACATCTTTGAAACCACTATTCCACGTAATGTAAAACTTGCTGAGGCTCCAAGTCATGGTAAACCTTGTATAGTTTATGATGAAGAATGTAGTGGTACTTTGGCTTATTTGAAGTTGGCCGAAGAGCTTGTTAAACTGGAAAACGTGGAGGGTGATGAATGACCTCTAAGAACGTTAAAAAAAAACAGAACAGTGCTTTGGGTAAAGGATTGGATGCACTTATTCGGAGTGATTATCTGGATGAAAAAGGAGTTGAGGAAGAATCCAAGGAAATTGAAATTGATTCTACTAAATCTATTTCTAAATCTGATGACTCTCAAAAAATGCAAAATGATGACACTGAAGTTAATTTAGTTCAAAATTTAAATCTTGATGAGCGGATTATTGAAGAAGTGCTTTTAGAAGTTCATAAAAATCCTCGCATATCTTTGTGGTCTGCGAAGTCTGCAGCAGTTTTGAGGTTTTTAAAGAAAACAAAGCCCGAATTTAGTATTAGCAACGAAGCTTCAATTCTTATTGATGAAGCGGTAAAGGAGAGCCACCCAGATATTTGGAGGATCTTTGAGGAAAGGGGACTTTAATAAATATAACTTATAATTTATAAGTTTTAACTTTGATCTTATACTTGATCACTTAGAACTTATAAGTTATAATAATTTAAAAACAATAATAGGAAAAAGAGGTTCAATTCTAAAATTCAAGGGTGCTTTGATAGGATTTATTTAATTTAATAAATGGTTCAGCTCTTCTTATTACAACACCAATATTTTTAAGATCATCTAATTTTTCAAAACAATTCCCCAACTTTCTACTCCGGATAATTCTTGAAGCAGATATTTTACCTATTCCAGGGACCCTTATAAGTTCTTCATAAGGAGCATCATTAATTTCGACAGGAAAAAGCTCTTTATGGGATAATGCTGCGTAATATTTAGGATCAGCATCAAGTTTTAGATTATCATCTTCATCAAAAAACAGCTGATCCAAACTAAATCCGTATGAGTTAAGTAAATAATCTGCCTGATAAAGCCTGGGACTTCTTTTAGGAGGTGGCTCTTCATGAGATTCTAGTGCGGTATGTTTCATAGGTTCAAATGGACTGAAATAGCTTCTTCTAATATTCATTTTTTTATATAACCAATTAACCCTATCTAGAATCTGTTGATCCGTTTCTTCTGTGGCACCTACAATGAATTGGGTGGTTTGACCAGAAGGTGCCAGATTTTTATCCCTCTTTAAAAGTTTTTTTATCCAATTAATACGTCTTATAATGTCAGTGTCATATTTTTTGGTACTACTAAGCTCACTGAAACCTTCGGGAGTAGCAGCCTCTATATTTACACTTACTCTATCGGCCAGACTCACAGCTCTTTTTATCAGATCATAAGAACTTCCTGGAAGAATTTTAAGATGTATATAACCTTTATATCCATATTCCGACCGTAATTTACTGACTACCTCTACCATGTTTTCCATGGAATTTTCTGCATCATTAGGAATCCCTGAACTTAAAAATAATCCTTCTACACATCTATTTTGATAATAATCTAAAAATATGGAAACAAGCTCTTCTGGTGAAAATTCCACCCGATTAAACTGGTGTTTATTATGATTAATACAATATTTACAATCATTAGAGCATTTATTCGTCATCAAAACCTTAAATAAAGGTACTGTACATCCATTGGCAGTGCTAGCATGATATATACCAGGGATTTTGCTCCTCAAAAAACTTTCAACACTCGAATTTAAGTAATTGCAGCGGTCATATCTGGCACTTTCACCTAGAATATCCAGTTTTTTCGCTTTGTTCATTTTATCATTAATTAGCTTTTACATTATTATGTTCTTCAATTATTATATTCTCTTTAAGGTATTTCAGTATTTTGTGGTATAATTTAAATAAAATCATCCATTATTTAATTAATATGAGAATAGTTCTTGCAGGAACTGGAAGCGCCGTGGGAAAGACAACAATTTCGACAGGAATAATGGCGGCTCTATCTGAAGAATATCGCGTACAACCTTTTAAAGTTGGTCCTGACTATATTGATCCCACCTATCACACTCTAGCCTCAGGAACCAATTCTCGGAATTTAGATTCTTTTTTCATGAATGATGCACAGATCAGATGGGCTTTCGAAAGAAGTTTAAAAATTTCAAAATCTCACTTAGGCATTATTGAGGGTGTAAGAGGACTTTACGAGGGCATAAGTCCTATAGGAGATGTTGGAAGCACAGCTTCCATTGCCAAAGCTCTTAATGCTCCTGTCATCCTAATTTTAAACTCCAGAAGTCTTGTTAAAAGCGCAGCCGCAATTGTATTGGGCTTTAAAAAATTAGATCCCACCATCAATATTAGAGGAGTGATACTGAACAATGTTAAAAACAAGAAACACTACCTTAAAACCAAACAAGCAGTAGAAACTCTAACAAAAACCGATGTAATTGGTGGAATGCCTCGAGATGATGTTATGAGAGTAGAAGACCGACATTTAGGTTTGGTACCCGCAGTTGAACGTGAAAATATCATAAATTCTATACATACATGGAGAGAGATGGTAAAGGAGCATATAGACTTAGATAGCATCATATCAATAATGAGAGATTCAAAAAAACTTCCCGAAGGCAGGGATGATCTTTGGAAAGTGGAAAATCATAAACATGTTAAAATTGGAGTAGCTATGGATGAGGTGTTTACATTTTACTACAAAGATAATCTTGATGCATTGGAGGCTAACAATGCAAAACTGGTATATTTCAGTCCTATTCATGATGAAGGAGTTCCAGATGTCGATGGATTATATATAGGTGGAGGTTATCCGGAGATATTTGCACGTGAGCTTGAAGCAAATCATAAAATGCGCACTTCAGTTAGAAACTTCCATTTAGATGGTAAACCCATTTATGCTGAATGCGGTGGCTTGATGTATCTGTCTAGATCCATAAACAATTATAAGATGTGCGATGTGTTTGGTTATCCTTCTGTTATGACTAAAAAACCACAAGCGTTAAGTTACATCATATCTAAGGCTGTTGAGGATAATATAGTGGTGAATAAAGGAGATATATTCAGAGGACATGAATTTCATTACTCTAAGGTTAATTTAAACGGAGCCACACCACAATTTGCCTTCGAGATGTTGAGAGGTCGAGGAATTCAGGATGAGAAGGATGGATTAATAGATAAAAATACTGTTGCAAGCTATATTCACACCCATGTGGCAGCCTATCCATTTTTAGCTTCTAATTTTACTCGTAATGCTGCTGAAATCTGAAATTATTTTTCTGGTAAATCTATAAGATATTTTAAATTAAAGTTAAAAAAATATTTTTGCATAAATAAAATTCCAACTTATTTAAGAAATAATAAAAATTTTCTTAAATTTTTTATATCATTAGATGTCCCTTCTATCTAACTTCAAAAATAAAAATGGAGATAAAAATATTGAAATTAAACTTTAATCTTGATAAAGTTGATATATTCTCCCCTTACATTATAGTAGTGGTTATAGCACTTTATGTGGCTTTAGCTATCCTTGGGTACACTTATCATATTCGTGATCTGCAATGGGCTTCCATTAACACATTCTTATATGTTATATTTGGCACTATACTTTTTATTATCGGAGCTACTATCCCTAAACTAATAACCCACTACACTCCAAGTATTAAATCGGCCTTTAATCGAGGTAATATAAAGAAAGAGAAATCCATATTCTGTTATTCTAAATTAAAAATTCTTCTAGATGAGCGGATTTTATTATCAATTGTAATAATAGCTTTAATACTGCAAGGCATTAATCTCTATTTACTGGGCGGTATTCCTCTTTTGAATGGGTATCTGAAGTTTAAGGCCACCACAGATCTTTGGAGAATTTCTTATATTATCTTCCTACCTGCATTAAACCTATTAATAGCTAAATATCCCCGTAGATGGTATTATCTTCTTTTTATAATTGGTTTAGGACTTTTTGCAATTAACGGCTATCGTACGACTACTCTAGCTATAATATTCAGTGTAATCATAACAACATATTATATACTGCGAATTAAAACCAGATACATAATTCTTTCAATTCTTATAGCATTTTTAATTGGAATCTTACTCGGTTACATTGCAGTAAAATCTATCCAGTGGCAAACATGGGTTTTAAATCCATTACAACTACTATTTTACCGGGCCGGATTCACAATGATGATCCTGGATAAAATCGTGCACATGCCAGGTTTCACTGGAGGCGAACTCTTTCATCAGGCTCTTACGGGAGGACATCCACGAGTCACAGTTCAACAGGTAACTCTACCTGGTTATTCTCAGCCTATTAGTATTACTTCAACCATTTTTGGGCCAGCAATTCTGGATTTCGGCGCTTTAGGTCTGGCTGTTCAGATGCTTTTATTAGGGCTAATACTTCGACTGATGCATAGTGCACAGAAAATAGCTAATGGGGCATACACGGCTATTTATGCTATTATATTAGCTCATACCATGATTTGGGTTGAAACTGGACCAACAGACAGTATAGTTTGGATTTTTTATGTTATAGCAGTGATTGCTCTTCTAATATTCGCTACAAGGATTTTCCGAGGAGATTTAAAATTAGAAACATTGGAATAAATCTTAATAAAATTTTTTAGAAGAAATTTTTTTTTATCAAATAAATATTTTTTTTTACACTGGAAATTAACGTCTGAATATTAAAAATTAGTATTTTTTTCATAATTATTTTAATTTTTAAAACAGACTTATATTGCGTTATTTTAAAATTAAATCAAAAACTAAGGATAAAAAACATATCTAGAATCATTATGATACGGGGGTTTCCTAAAATTTAAAACTCCTATATAAAACTTGTTTTAAAAATTAAATCAAAAAATACTNNAGGGCAGACAGACCTAACATAGACGTTAGAGGAGTTAGTTCTGGTGCAAAAATGAACCCAGAACAGATCGAAGATGCAGTACCAAAAATAATCGACTTCGACCCAGATTTTGTTGTATTCATTAGTCCAAACCCCGGTGCACCCGGACCAGCCAGAGCAAGGGAACTCCTCTCTGAAATGGACGTACCAGCAATAATAGTCGGAGACGCTCCTGGAATGGGTAAAAAAGATGAAATGGATGAACAAGGATTAGGATACATCATTGTTCAGGGAGACCCTATGATAGGAGCTCGAAGAGAATTCCTTGACCCAACTGAAATGGCATCGTTCAACTCTGATGTTATAAAAGTACTAGCAGCAACTGGCGCCTACCGAGTAGTTCAAGAAACATTAGATGGTGTAATAGCCGCTGCAGAATCAGGATCTATTGAATTACCTAAAGTGGTAATAAGCACCGAAGTAGCTGTAACAGCAGGTGCATTCAAGAACCCNNAAAATACATACCAATCGTGGCTTCAGCACACGAAATGATATCCGCAGCTGCAAAACTAGCAGTGGAAGCTCGTGAAATAGAAAAAGCCAATAATTCCGTAATGAGAAAACCACATGGCTCAAAAGGTCAGACGATGTGGAAAACAGATTTAATGGTTAAACCAGAATAAAATGAATTAAAAAAAGCGGTCCATTGGACTGCTAACTTTTTTTTTAATTATATCATTTCATTTAATCAAATGGATATTCATACTAGATTATTTAAATTTTTATTCGAATAAAATTTATATTTCTGATTCTTTAACTCATAACTACATATTTACTTTTTAATTTTATATTGTCTCAAAATAATCTTGGTGCAATATTATGGGGAAAGAAACTAGCATAGCCAGATTGGTGGAAAGATTTACAAAAGCAGCCAGTATGCAGCGATGGAACGATCACATACGCCCTGTTGAACTAACTGAACTTGATAAACAGGCTCATAAAATGGTGATAGCATACGTGCTTGCTAAATTAGAAGAGGACCGTGGTGAAATCATAGATTGGAGATCACTGATCGAAGGTGGGATATTCGAATTTCTACAAAGAGTTATTTTAACAGATATTAAAGCTCCTGTTTTTCACAAAATGAGAGAAGATAAAGTCGTAAGAAACAAATTAGATCAACATGTATTTAATGAGTTAAAAAATGATGTTAATGGCTTAAATCCATTATTTAAAGATAACTTTAAGAAATATTTTTTAAAGTCGCCAACTGATATTGAAAGAAGAATTCTAAGGGCTGCTCATTATCTTGCAACTAATTGGGAATTTAAGATAATTTACCATACCGCACCATTTATTTATGGAATTGAGGAAACCAAAGAAAATATTGAAAACCAGATTGAAGATCACTATGATCTAATAGGCGTACAGAAGATTTCACTGGGTAAGAAATCTTTTGGATTTGTCGATCTATGTGGACAACTTAGATTCCAGAAAAGATGGGCACACTCACCAAGAATACCTGAAACTTCTGTTTTAGGGCATATGCTAATCGTTGCAATAGCATCCTACCTATGCACCATGGAAATGAACGGCAAACCTTGTGAAAAACGATTCTATAATAATTATTATGGTGGGTTATTCCATGATCTACCTGAAGTATTGACGAAGGATATTATTTCTCCGGTTAAAAAAGTGCCTAACTTAGATGAAGTAATAAAGGAATACGAAAACCAGAAAATGAAAGAAAAATTATTACCACTACTTCCAAAACCTTGGCATGATGAAATGCGTTATTTCACAGAAAATGAATTTAAAAACAAAATTATACAAGATAATAAAGTCAAAATAATTCCAATAATTAAAGATGAATACGATAAAGACGTTTTTTCCCCATTAGATGGGAAACTAATAAAGGCTTGTGATAAGCTTTCAGCATTCATTGAAGCTTCATTATCAATAAAACATGGAATAAAATCTGAAGAATTAGTTGAAGGTAAAAAAAATATACATAAGGATTATAAAAATAAAACAGTTAATGGATTAGACTTTGGAAAAATTTTTGAAATTTCTTCTTAAAAAAATATTAATTATCATATAGCTTTGACTCTATCTGAAACTTAAAGAAGGAATTTATAAATTTTTTTAAACATAACATATTATGCAATTACAATCGATTTTCAATTCTAATTGCTCATAATACACCTTTGGTGCTGGGTATCATATCATGTTCTATTCGAGATGCATCTTTTAAGGACTTGGCAAAGGCTTTAAATAGGGCTTCTATCTTGTGATGGTCGTTTTCACCTTCCACTTTGGCATTTATGTTTATTTTTCCCGAGGATGCGAACGATTCAAAGAAGTGTTCCACATTTTCAGTACTAAGATCTCCCACATTAGGGTTTTTTAACATGAAATTCAACACTGTGTAACTTCTACCGCTTATATCTATAGCTACAGTTGCAAGGGCATCATCCATGGGAACTATGGAATGTGCCATCCTCTTTATACCTTTTTTATTCCCTATGGCTTCTTTAAATGCTTCTCCAAGTAATATTCCAACATCTTCCACTGTGTGGTGGTCATCTACTTTGATGTCTCCTTTAGCTGCAATTTTTAAATCAAAAAATCCGTGTTTTGCGAATGATTCTAACATATGATCAAAAAATTCAATTCCTGTGCTTATTTGGGATTGACCCCTTCCGTCTATATTTAATGAAATTTCTATATCTGTTTCATTTGTTTTTCTATGCAAACTTTTCTTTCTATTCATCTACATCATCTCTTATAACTTTTATAGCACCTTGGGGACATTTTGAGGCGCATATTGTGCATAAGTGGCAGTATCTTAGGTCCGTGGTTTCAGCCTTACCGTTGATTTTCCATATTTTAGGTCCTTTAGGACAGGCTTCTCTGCATATTCCGCAGCCTGTACATTTTTCTTTATCAACTTCAATTCTCATACATTAAATACTCCTTATAACTTATTACTTTTAAGTTATAATTAGATGGATTATAATTCAAATCCAATGAATTATCATGATTAAAACCCTTAGTAATCCTAATCACTTATAACTTCTCACTTATAATTTCTAACATATAACTTATAAAGTGGAACTTATAACCCACCAACTTTATAAATTAAAAGTGATAAAACAATTATATCTTTATTATTGGTATTGAAGCTGCTTTAAAACCTATGAAAACCTTTTTACCAAGATTTAAATCGAGTTTATCCCTTGAATACTCAGTAATATCTGCTTTCATGCTAATTCCATCATCTATGGTCACATTGAGTCTGACAATTTCGTTTTTAAATTTCATCTCCACAATTCTTCCTTCAAATATATTTCTGACACTTGATTCCTGAGGTTCCAGCATTATAAATATTTCTTCAGGACTAATTAAAAGTAAAACATCATCACCATGACTTAAATCTTCAATTATGGGAAGCATTATCTTTATATCATTTATTCGGACGTTCATCACCCGATTCTTCTCATCAACATTCTCTACACGACCTTCTATTTCATTCACATCCAAATGCTTTTCCATAATACTTTTAAGCTTTGAATATTCCTTTATTACCATCTTACCAATGCTGGTGAGTTGACTACCACCCCCACCCCCAGCACCACCCCTTTGCGTAGCCACAACCTTAGAACCAAGCTGGTTTTCAAGTATCTCAATATATTTAAGGGCAGTTCTGTAGGGAAGACCTATCTTTTGAGTTGCTTTTACGATAGATCCATAATCTTTTATACCCTTCAAAAGCAGGAATTTTTTGTAGTCCAATATTATTGATTTCTTCCCGATCTCCAGTTGATACTCGGGATTTTCAATTGAACCACTCATAAATAGAACACTCCACAAAAATTGGTTAGCAAAACTTATAAATATCCATTATTATTGTTTTCAAAAAAAATATAATTTTTAATATCATCCTTCTTTTGCTAGTTCAAAATTCTCTAGAAAAGCTGTAAATCTCTTCACAGTCTTTCTTAAACTTCTAAATCCCTCTTCATCCTTCTTAACACCTTCTAAACTGTCCTGAGACCAGAAGTTAGCACCTAAATTAGCTCCAAAAGCCCCGCCACTCACGGGAACAGCTCCGGTGAGAATATAAAAAGTCATTATCTGCTGAATCGCCAGCTCCTGCCCACCGATACGGTCTCCCCCTACGGCTATAGCCATACCTACTTTATAACGCATAAAATCGAAGTCCACGGCTCCCAGTGCCCTGCAGCGATCCATAATTGCCTTAAGCTGAGCGCTTAAACCACCATTATAAACGGGAGTGGCCATTATTAAGCCATCTGCATCGCGTAATAAAGAATAAACATCATACATATCATCTTTGATTATGCACTCGCCTTCACGGATGCAGTAATCACAATTTCTACAAGGACTAATGTCTTTGCCACGTACACTGTAAAATTCGGTTTCAAAGTTTCGTTCTTCCAACATCGTTAAAGCTTCTCTTAACACGTAATCCGTGGTTTGTTTCCTAGGACTTCCACATATACCAAGTATCACTTTTTGCATCCTCACATTTTTAAAAAAACAAATAGATTCTTTATTAGAATAGTAATTAAGAAATAATAAATTTTTGCATTTACAAATAACTTAAAATATTAAAAAATTAGTTAAGGAGTAATGTTATGAATTGACTCCTAAAAAATTTCATTTAAATTTATTTATTTTAGTTCTAACGGTTCATCTTCTTCTAAGACTAATCTCATAGTATCTGGGTCCTGAGGCATATATTTCAGGAAATCATCTGCAGCACGTCTTACATCTCTTGAACCAATAATGTAACGTCCAACTACTATAATATCTGCTCCACTTCCCAATGCATGATCCATTTTATCTGGAGTTATACCTCCAGCAACAGCCACTAATTTATTTTTACCCAATATTTCTTTAATTTCCTTTATATTACCCCATTCGGTAACTTCACTAAGTTTTTCGCCCTTTTCGGTTCTGAAAGTTTCTAGATCTACATTACGGTGCAGTAAAACAATATCTGGCTTGTAATTAAGGCTTTTCAGCTTCTCAACAAAGTTATCAACGTTCATCATATCTAGAATAGAGTAAATTCCCTGCTTAGATGCTTCATGAATAGCTTTCTGGATTGACTCCAATGTGCCCAAACCGGATATAGCAACTGCATCTGCAGTTTCATCTGCAGCTATCTTAACTTCTATCCGGCCTACATCTAATGTTTTAAGATCAGCTATGATGAAAGCGTCTCTACGTAATTCACGGATCTTGCTTATAATTCCCACACCAAACTTCTTAACCAATGGTGTACCTGCTTCTATAAGTATTCTTTCTCGGTTAGGTAAATCGTCGATTATGTGTTCCATCTGCTCTATATTATCCAGATCCAAAGCCACCTGTAAGTAAGGTGGATTCCATAGTTTAACCACCTTAAAACCCATTATAGGATGAGTGCCCCTATCTTTTTCAGCGAGTATCTTCTTCATGGATGGATAACCATTCAATGCTCGTTTTATAGCTAATTTAGTAGCTCCATAATTATACTGATAAATCTTACGATAATCCTTTGCCTCAGGATGTATAAATACGCTGACCAGTATCAACATTTCCTCAGCATCATTCTCATCAATAAGACCTTCAGCAACAGCATCAGCTACAGCCCTACCCACAGCAGTCTGCGCAGGTCCGAATATTTTATCAGCATCCACCAAACCACCCACTGTAACCTTCGGTATAATTAAAGTTGCAGGTTTAGTCATCAAATTAGGTCTAATAACAGTTAAAAGAGGAGTATGCCCAATAGAGAGCCCAGTCATATTCTCCACAAAAGCTGCACCAACAGGACCATCCTTATCACCTATCACCAAATCAATATGAGCAATTTCATCACCATCGCCAATTAAAGCTTCCCCAATCTTATACATTCTTAATATCCTCCAAAATATAGCTAATCAGAATCACAATACTATTCTTTATAAAATCAAGCAATATAAATAAATTACTCCAACTCTAATAATAAAAATTTTAGATAATGAAATTTTTCGAAAATATTTTAAAAAATCCTTAAAGAATATTATCTTTAACTAAATTCGTTGGTAGTAAGTATGGATATTCATTAGTAGCAATTCTATTTTTTCAAAAAAAAAGAAGATATTTAGCCAGATTAAAAAAAACAAACTGACCTGTTTAATAATTTTTCGATATTTCTATGCGAATATAGCGTTTATAGTCTTAATTACTTGTACAGCATGATTGTATAATACATTAGCGTAGTTAGCTTGATTCAGGTATTGTTCATAAACTAATGCTGGTATTCCTTTGGCAGCGATAGGTATGGTTACATATTGGGGGCTGGTTCCGTCAGTGACCTGATAGTACGTTAAACTCCCGTTAGTGCCGTTAATTATCTTGTTGGCGTAATTTATAGACTTTGTGCCGTTACTAGGTGCAAATATGGAGTTCGTTACTTGATGACTTCCAACAAAGTAGTATCCTCGGTTTCCGTGAGTATCAACAACTAACTTGTAAGAAGTATCTATGTTAGGCACTACAAATTTTTGAGCCAGTAATTGACCCCACATTCTACCTTGGTTATAGTCCGATCCATCATAGACTACGACTTGATAAACCCAAATCTGCACGTTTTTCAAAGTTTTGGATAAAGCTTCTATTGCATTAAGCATTGCTATATGGGTCTGTTCTTCCATTGGATGAACACCTATTATGATTGCTACTTTATTTTGTCCTGTACCAAAAGGCCCTAATTTTAGAACTTTTCCATATGAAGTATTACCTAGAAGTTTAGGAGTGTTATTGGTTGTACCGTTATAATAGGCTGGAGGACCCAGTGTAGTTGCATACCAGGATTTTACAGAAACAGTATTGGGAAGTACTTTGTTGACATTATAATAGTTCATTATTTTACTGTACATGTAAATTAGTGACTGATACTCCATTTTCCCGAGGGAAGTTGTCACATAGTTAGGTGCTCTGCCATTTGCCTTGATAAATGAATTTATAGTACTTGCAATGGTGAGATACTCTGATTTATATATAGTTCCACTGGTCAAGTTTTCACTAGGACTCGGTGCTTTTGAAACGTTTTTAAGAGTTATTGAACTCTTATTACTTTTGGCTACGTTTTGTGTAGCAGTGGTTAGTAAATATAGGAATTGTGGTGTTGTAACTTGTTGGTTACCTACAGTTACATTGTTAGGTAGACTATAATTAGTTTCTACATAGGATTTCACATTACCTGCTGATTTACTGATTTGACTCACATTGTAACTAGTTGAATTGGTTGTATTAGCCGCTGCAGATGCTCCTACACTTAAAATCATAAGCAAAGCCACTAGAACGGGTAAAATCTTCTTAATAATCATGTAATCACCTCTATAATATTAATCTGGAACCCATTGTTGGATTTCATTATTAGGATTATTGGGATCTGGTACCCATACATAGTGTCCAGTAGGGGTTGTAGGGGTTGTAGGGGTTGTAGGGGTTGTAGGTGTAGGATTCACCTTGCTGCCACTATTACTACTGCTGCCAGTGTTGCTTGAACTTGGGGTGGTCGTGGCTGCTGCACTATTTGAATTTTTAGCAGCTGAACTGTTAACTGCAGTGTTATTAACACTTGCGGTTGTATTATTATTAGTAGCTGTTAAGTTTATGGTAGGGGTATGTGAAATATTGGTAATAGCCCAAACTCCTGCTGCTCCTGCTGCTACTACTATTATTATTAGGAATAAGGCTGTGTTTTGCCTCATTTTAATCACCTTCCTTTCGCATAGATTCTTTTTCTATTTTATTTTTTTGATTCATTTTCTATTTCTAATTCTCCGTTTTTTACTAATATTAGTACTTAAAAACTTCTTAATATTAGTTGAAATTGGGTTTATATACAATCTTATTTATAGATATCGACTCGTTTAGAAGTCGAATTATAAATCTTCAGTGTTTAAAACAAATTCAATTAATAACTTGTTTTCATCTATGTTGAATTAAAATTAAGTCAAGAAGTGCTACAGTATAGATTTTTTAGAGTTAACCCATAAGTAACTTATTAAGATTAATAAAACTTCTTTTAATCTACTATTACTTAATTGTGGATCAGTGATAAAAAAATCTTCTCCTAAATGAATTTATTCAGAATCTAAGCATCTTACGAACAAAGAATGAGCAGATAAGTATTTAATATATTCTAAAAGAATAGCAAAAACCATAAAAAAGGATAAGTAGAGAATATGGATTCTTCAAAAAAAGTTTAAAAAGAACTTTTTTTTATTCCTTTAGTATTCCTTCTAGGAAATCGTCATATCCCTGTAGATCCAGTAAGCCGTGTCCTGAGAAGTTAATAATAATGTTTTTATCTTCTCCGGTTTTTCTGCATTTGATTGCTTCGTCTATTCCTATTTTAATTGCATGTCCTGTTTCGGGGGCAGGTATAACGCCTTCTGTTTGTGCGAATATTTGGTTACTCTCGAAAACATTGGTTTGGCTTACGCTACGTGCTTCTATAATTTTTTCATGTGCAAGAAGAGCAACTAATGGTGCCATTCCATGGTATCGTAGGCCTCCAGCATGTACTGATGGTGGAATAAAGTTGTGTCCTAAAGTGTACATTGTCATGAGGGGTGTTAAACCTGCTGTGTCTCCAAAGTCGTATTTGTATTCTCCCTGGGTGAGGGTGGGGCAGGATGATGGTTCAGCTGCAATGAATTGACAATCTAAGTCATCACTTATCTTATCTTTAATGAAGGGGAATGTGGATCCTGCGAAGTTACTTCCGCCACCTACGCATCCAATCATTATGTCTGGTGATTCATCAATCTTCTCTAATTGTTTCTGGGTTTCTAATCCTATAATGGTTTGATGTAGCATTACATGGTTTAATACACTTCCTAGTGAGTAGTAAACTTTTTCATCTTTTAATGCATCTTCTATGGCTTCGGAGATAGCTATACCTAGTGAACCGGGATGGTTGGGATTTTCTTTTAACATTTTTCTCCCGAATTCTGTTTGGTTACTAGGTGAAGGTATTACTTTTCCGTTGTATATTTGCATGATGGTTTTTCTGTAGGGTTTCTGTTTGAAGGATACGTTGACCATGTAAACCGTGCAGTCCATGTCTAACAGGCAGCAAGCTAGGGATAATGCTGATCCCCATTGTCCAGCACCTGTTTCGGTAGTTAATCTTTCTATACCATCTTGTTTAGCATAATACGCCTGGGCGATTGCGGTGTTAAGTTTATGACTGCCGGTGGGTGATAAATCTTCTCGTTTATAATAAATTTTGGCTGGAGTGTCCAGATGTTCTTCTAAACCTTTAGCTCGGAATAGGGGGTTGGGTCGGCCTACTTTCTTATAAACCTTTCTTATATCTTTAGGGATTTTAATCCATCTTTTAGCGGACATTTCCTGCTCTAGCACGCCTTTGGAGAATATTTTTGGTAGATTTTCCAGTTGTTTTCCTTCTTCTGTTTGGGATGGCATAGGGGGTTCTACAGGTAAATCAGCCACTATATTGTACCATTTTCGTGGAACTTCTTTTTCAGATAATGTAACTTTATACATA
The DNA here is from genome assembly GCA_003161815.1 of Methanobacterium sp. Taxonomy (GTDB): domain Archaea; phylum Methanobacteriota; class Methanobacteria; order Methanobacteriales; family Methanobacteriaceae; genus Methanobacterium_A. Next base: position 20,891 of record PMNN01000132.1, read on the forward strand.
AAATCACTTTTTTTAAGTTTT
>PMNN01000154.1 GCA_003161815.1 Methanobacterium sp.
CGCTCATTAAACACTTATTGGGCATCTCCTGATGAACAAATTGACCTTGAACAATATAGAAAGCAAGAAGCCAGTAGAAATAAGGAAAATAAGAAAACAAAGGACTAATTTAAAAAGTGTGGATTAAATGGCATTAAGGGAAAAAACTCATGCATCATGGGGAACTTTAGGAGTGCGTACAGGAGAATCAGAGAAAATTCATAGATATCCTAAACGCCGTAAGAAAAAAAAGAAAAAAGGGCCAGATGAAGTTATTACACTTATATCCAAATGGGATGTTAGACGATACAAAGAAAACTTAGAAAAAAATAAAAAAAATAGAAAACTCAAAGCACGAAAACGACATTTAACTAATAATCATTCTAAAAAAAATAAGAAGACTTTAACTATTCGTACTATTTCAAGAACTCATGTCCCAAGGGAAAGAGTAAATAGAAGAGGAAAAGCAGCGAAAAACGCTTAAGATTTTAAAATATCCAATATTTCCTGCTTTTTAAGAGGAACCGATTTATACTTACGGAATTCTTCGAAGTCCAATAATGTTAGAAGGTGGTCTGTTGCTTCATCTTCAGATTTAGTACCATCATACCATCCGGTATTCATTATAAGTGTAATTATAGCANNTTGCATGTTCTTTATCATCGTACCAATCAGTCATAAATGCAATTCTAGTAGTTACATCCTTTTTAACAAGTCTCTCCACTGCTAGCTTGGAATATTCAACATCTCCTTTGGGTGCCCCTGTTAGTTTAGCAAAAGATTCAGCCTCAATATGTTTTAATGAAACTGTTACATATAAACGATCTTTAGGAAATTCAGCGAATTTTTCAACGAATTCCGGATTTTTGCCAATGATAATGCCATTGGTTTCCATCCAGAACTCCAGATCACTCTCATCCATTATAATCCGTATAACTTCCAGAAGATGGTCCATATCCAATGTACATTCGCCACCAGATATTCTGCATTTATCAACACCATGCTTGCTAGCTAACTTCATTAATTTATCTGCAACTTCCCTTGCGGAGCGATCTCTACCTGTGTCTCTTTTATTATGTGAATAGCAATATATGCAGTTTAGATTACATTCACTACAATAGGCAGTGGCTATGCCTCCATACCAATTATCATTGTATCTGAAGCTGTAATATTTCATGAATATATGTTCCTACATCCTATTCATTAAATAATCATCTAATGTTCCAGCTACTTTAAATTTGGTCATTTTAGCATATTCTAATATCTCCTTTAATGAAGCTCCTCGATCGCGCATATTATAAAATGTTTTTTCTCCTAAGAGTACATAAGACCAGTTTGCACTCATTCTATCGGAAGATTGAAGCTGATTAACTTTTTCCAACCAGAAAACAGTCGCCAAGCGTTTTGCTTGAACATTTACATCATCAAGATCTTTATCTGCTTTATTTTCAACGATAAATATATCATTATCAATTTTAACTATGAAATCAGGGAAATAGTGTGAAAGTAATCCATCGTCTCTTATATAAGTTACATGGGCGAAATCATGATAATATTCATTAATTTTTAAAAAACTATTTACTGCAGAGTCTCTGTCAGCAAATTCCATAAATGATTTTTCAAAACCTCCTTTATTAGAAGGATACGGTAATTTTTCATAGATTGACTTAGAAATATCTATAGAATAATTTTCTCGCATACGAAGATCCTCTACTTGTGAAAAATAATATTTAAAAATTACAGCTTCAGTGACTTCCACATTATTTTGCATCTTATAAATTGACTGGCTTACATTCTTCATAATATGTTTTATAATTTGAGATTGAGAAATAAAAAGTACTCTCCAGTTTTCATCATCCATTGGATCAAAATGTTCTCCAAAAAGACCATTTCTAATGTATTCATCAGTTAATCTAGCTATATCCGCGGTTTGGACCTGCATCATAGGGAAATACTTAGTTTTTCTTCGTCCAACTGGTAAAAGCATTGAAGAAACTCCTTCTACCAATTTGGCAATGAAATCATTGTAACTTTTAGCATTGAAGATATCTCCTGAAACACAATATTCACCAAATCGTGTTCTNNATAAAGATACATTGAAAGGATCCATACCATCGATAGATAAATTAATAGGTACTAAGTTCTCTTCCATGTCTTTTATAATAATGGGCCAGGAAAAGTCATATTCTTCAAATCCTTCCTTTAATCCAACTTTAATCATATCCCCCAAAACTTTTCCAGATTCAATTTCAGTTTGACTGGTAATAACCATATCATCTTCAATATAATTCTTATAGAAATTTATAAAATTTGGGTGCTCGACGATACTTAAAATATCCAAATAACTTATCGGTTCTTCTTTTTTATGCAATAATCTTTCCCTATTTTCAATTTTTATATCTTCAAATTCTTTTTCTCTCCACATTAACCTTAAGCCACGACCTATTGTCTGCTCTAAAAGAATTGGAGATTCAGTTGACCTTAATGGAACAATTACGCAAATATTATTTACATCAAAACCTTCTCTTAGCATTAAAACAGAAATTATGACTTTAGGACTTTCATGCATATCAATATTGAATAGTTTTTGCTTAATATTTATCCATTCTGTTTCTGGTACTTCATTTTGGCGATTTGAATGTATCTCCAAAACATCCTCATCAGATAAACCTTCTGATTTTGTTAAAAAATTAAAAACAAATGGCGCCACTTGTGTATCCTCACATACAATCAAAAGTTTTGGATGTTTATTTTCTCCTAATTTAATAAATTCATCTTCTAAAATTTTAAGTTTCTTTAAACCTGCTCTTAACATAACTTTTTGACCTTCAGAAAGTCCAACTACTTTTCTCCCTTCTCTAATAGCTTTAAAGTCTAAATTTATGGAGGCTACTTCTTTTCTCCTGTCTAATGCTATAGTTTTAACTAAACCCTGCCATATTGCACTTTTTAAATCAAAATCAATAATAATATGAGGGAAGAAATTGTTAGGTTTATTTTTTCCACCTGTAGGAGTGTAAGGAGTAGCTGAGAAATCTATCTGTATAACTTTCTCTTTTTTAGTTTCTGAAATTTTATTAAGGCTTTTTTGCCATTCAACTTCAAATAAATCGCCTTTCTTTTTATTTTCATGTATGTGGTGAGCTTCATCATTAAAAACAACTAAATCTGGAAGACTCGAGAGAAATTCAAGTGCTTGCCCTTTTAAGAATTGATTATCTAAAGAATCTAATACATTACCTTGTCTTACTCCAGGTGATATTGGGAGAACTCTTTCTGAAACAGCTTTAGGATTTTCTAAAGGATCATAAATCTCCTCTTCATTCTCTTCTGCGCCAGATAATAAGTGCCAGTTAGTTATGGCAATAAGACCTTCACCAGTTACTTTATTTCCAATTTCTTCTTTTCGAGCTACACAAGATTGTATAAATCCAAATATATTTTCTTTGTAAGCAGGAGGAACAAATAATTTTTCGAATTTTTTAAAGTCAGAATCCTTAAAGTCTCTGCTCCCATCCTCTTTCTCTTTTCCTAAAAACGCGTCCAATAATCTTTGATAAACAATTAAACCTGGTGCAACAAGTAAAAAATTCTTTGAATATCTTCCAGAAGATTTAATTTCTAGCTTATTATTTAAGAACTGCCAAATCAATAACGCATGCAATACCCATGTCTTTCCAGTTCCTGTTGCCATCTTAATTGCATATTTAGGATGCTTATACTTATCACGATCTAGATCAACTAAATCCATTTCTTGGAGAAGTTCTGGATAAGTAGAAAGATACATATCTTTAACGCCCTGAACTTTAAGTACCTCATGAAGATAAATTGTATTTAATATAGCTTGCTTTTGACCCGAATGGAAATTAATTTCCCTTATATAGCAAAATACTTCATTAAACCAGAAATGAAGCAAATCTTTGGTCACTGGTGAAACTTCTTCAATCATACTTCCATCTCCCCATGCCTTATTTACCATTTCTGAAAGACTTTTAGCAAATTTAAGGGGAGTTTTACCAGTTCCTTTGATCTTATTAAGAGCCATTATTTAACCTCCATTACAGTAGCACTTTCAAAGCCAAATACATCTACTGCTTTAACACATATCTTTCGTGAAGTAGCCTGTTTTGGAAGTATAAGTTCTGCTTTTTTAATAACTCTATATGGATCATTATCATTTTCGATATTTTGTCTGTAATCCTGCCATTTGCTACGGAAAACTTCTTCATCATAATCTGGATCGATACTCCAATATTCAATTAGAGCTAAGGGATCATGAGCCCTAATTTCATCCAATTTTGCTTTATTTTTATCATCTAGTGGAAGAGCATCTGGAGATAATAGAATATAATTATCTAACTCTACAGTTACTTTATCATGACTAGAATCATATTCTTGCTTTTTAATTGGCTTAATGGTAAGGTATTGTAAGGAAGAAAATCTTAACTTTCCATTTTTAATTAATTCAGCATACTTCTTCTTGTTTTTTAGTTGATCCAAGAGATCTGGAGGTATAACCAAAACTTCAAGATTAGGATCATTGAGATTAGTAATAATCTGGCCAATATCAGAAACAAAATTCCATCCTAAGAGAATTACTTTTTTCCAACCACCCATAAATGTATTTCTGAGCTCTTGAGCTCTTCGAATAGTATTATAACCGGTCATTTTTCTTGGTGAATCTACATAAACTAATGTTTTAGATTCTTTGATATATCCGAGATTATTTTGTATTCCATCCTGTTGTGGGAAAGGTAATGCTTTGTAAAGATTAATTACGACATGTGATAGATCTCTAATTGTTCTAAATTCTGATTTTTCAAATTGTTCTTTCTGATAGTCGCCTATCGATTGAAATAAAAATGGGCTGGAATCCAAATCTATCATGCGTTTTCTAGAAATCATGCAAGCAGGTTTTCCTAAATCACCCATAATCCATTTCCTGCCCAATTTTTCTGCAACTGCCCCAGTAGTACCTGAACCTGCAAAAAAATCCGCTACTAAACCACCTGGCGGACATGATGCTTCAATGATTCTCCTAAGCAATTCTTTAGGTTTTTGAGTATCATAATTGAGGAATTCTTTACTACGAGTTTTGGTTACGGAGGATTGGCCAATGGACCATACATCATCACAATACTTGTCAGTGTATAAATCATAAATTAAATTTCCATCTTTATCCCTTGCTGCTACTACTTTACCCTTATCTTTATCCCATATTCTGCGATCGCGTTTCTTCGGTTTGTCTAGTGGGATCTTAACCCTATTAAAATAATAATCTGGACCTTTCCTATAAAATAAAATGTTATTATGATTCACAGGAAATCCTTTTACATTTCCTTGAAAGTTATCAGGATAATGCCAAATAAGTTCATTCCTAAAATTGTCTTTTCCAAAAATTTCATCCATTATAATCTTTAGATAATGTCCTACATGCCAATCTATATGTACATAAATAGATCCTTGTTCTGAGAGTAGTTCACGCATCAAAATTAACCTTGGAATCATCATTTTAAGATAACTAACTGTTCCATCTTTCCAAGTGTCAGAATAAGCAAATTGCTCAATTATAGTAGGTTTTTGATCTATATTTATATTGGGTAGTTCAACTTTAGTTCTATAATCTGCCTTTGAATCGAAAGGTGGATCAATATAAATTAAATCAATCTTACCACGCATTGATGAAATATTGCTATCTCCGGCAAGCAATGCTTGCATCGATAACAAATTATCGCCATATATTAATCTGTTGAAAAACACTTTCTTTCCAATTTCTTTTATATGCCCTTTAAATAATCCTGAATTATCTTTTGAGGGTAAAACCAATTCATTTGTCTGTAAAGTTATCCTATTATTTTTTGAAAGCCCATCGAGTGTTTTTTCAGCTTCTTTTTTTCCTTGATTTAAAATTTTAATTAAATTTTCGAGTAAAGACTCAGCCATATTATTTCCCCTAGAAGAATTGATATTATACTATTTTTATAATATTATTAACATATCTATGTAAAAATTAATTAAAATGGGAGGAATATTATGAAAATATTTGGAGTTTCCCATCCAATACCTACTGAATATGCTGAGAGGATATATAAAAACGATAAAAAAGTATTTGTAGGAAAAAGATGCTTGTGCAAAGTATCCAAAGGAGATAAGTTCATAATTTATGAGTCTCAAGGAGAAAAAGCTTATACAGGATGGGCAGATATAAAATTTATTGGTCGAATGAATCCAAACTCAATTTCCAGAAAGTATGGTACTGAATTGATGTTAACAAAGTTAGAATTGGATGAATACTCCAAAGGTAGGAAAGAAATGTTTGTGATTGTGTTTGAAAACTTTGAAAAATTCTCTAAACCAGTCAGACCAAAAAGATTTGTCACTGTCGCAGGTAAATACATCTATGAAGATGAATTTGAGGCTATAAAGAAAAAAAAGATTTAAAATTAAGTTAATTCTTTGAAATCGATTAGTAAATGCTTTAAGGGTGAACTTAACGCTCGAAGCAATAGACTTGGAAAACCAACTATTTTATTTAGAAATTATAAACGAATTTTAATAGTTTTTACAATATACCACAGGAATTATTGCTTTGAAAGTCATTATTTGGAGAGTTCCAATTAAACATCAAAGATTCATTGAGAAAATGTTTTTGTTTAAATTTTAAATAGAGGGATTTAATGAAGAAAAAGGGTGTTGTTTTTAATAATACTAATTATCCACTTTCTAATTTAATTGAAATGGTCGATGCAGGAACGATAGCTTTACCGGATATTCAAAGACCTTTTGTGTGGCAAACTATAAAAGTTAGGGATTTAATGGATTCTTTGTATAAAGGTCTTCCAGCAGGTTTAGTAATTTTATGGAATATTTCAAAACCGGGAGAGTTTAAGCCAATTGGAATTAACAAGCCCACAACTCCTAATCTTCTAGTTATTGATGGTCAACAAAGATTAACTTCTCTTTTTTCGGTTATAAAAGGTAAAAGTATTATAGATAAAAATTTTAATCAAACTAAACTCAGAATTGCATTTAATCCATTAGAAGAAAGATTTGAGGTTTCTAATCCGGCTATTGAAAAAGATGTAGNNTGGATTTCGGACATCCATCAAATATTTGCCACAAATGCCTATGATTCTATTGATCACTATATAGCTAAATTTAAAAATAAGAAGCCTGATGTTTTCTTAGATGATAAAAAAATAAAAGAGAATATTGGAAGAGTTGCGTCTATATTAGATTATCCTTTTTCTGCTTTGGAATTGTCATCAGATCTTGATCCTGAGGAGGTATCTGAAATATTCGTTAGAATAAATAGTCAAGGAAAGCCTTTAAATCAATCTGACTTCATTTTAACCATTATGTCTGTATATTGGGATGAGGGAAGGAGAGAACTTGAAGATTTTTCTAAAGCATCTGCCATTCCTAGCAGTGGAAAGGCATCACCATATAATTTTATAAACATTAAGCCAAGACCGGAAGATTTGTTAAGGACTATTGTCGGATATTCTTTCTTAAGGGGCCGTTTAAAATATGCTTACTTGATTTTAAAGGGTAGAAATCTTGAAAACCAGACTACTTCAGAGGATGAAAGAAATAAAAATTTCAACATTTTCAAAGAAGGACAAAAAATTGCAGTAGATTTAACAAATTGGCATGATTTCATTAAAACAGTATATACTACAGGATTTATTAATGAATACTTAATTGGGTCTAAAACAGCATTTTATGCTACATATGCACTATATTTGATCGGTAAATTCAAATCAAAAGTGCAATATAAAGAATTAGAATCTGTAATAAGTAAATGGATAATTTTTTCATTATTAACAAGGAGATATACTTCTTCACCAGAAAGTGCAATAGAACAAGATCTTGTATTGTTTAGGAAAGATAGGGACTTTGTTCTTACATTAGAAAGGATTATGGATTCAGAATTAACCAAAGACTTCTGGGAGGTAACTCTTCCGCAAAGAATGGTCTCATCATCAACGGCAAATACTGCCTATAAAGTGCATCAGGCTTCGTTAATTAATAAGGATGTCAAGGTTCCATTTTCACAAGTTCGGATGAAAGATTGTTTAAATCCGTTATTTAATGTTAAAAAGAAAATTTTGGAGAATCATCATATTTTTCCGAAAAATTATCTTATAAATATTGGGATAAAAGATTTAAAAGATTATAATCAGATTGCAAACCTTATTTATATTGAATATAAAGACAACATTAACATTAGTGATACTGCACCATTTGAATATTGGCCAGAAATGATACAATCACTTTCTGAAAATGATAAAAAGGATTTAGAAGAAAATTATGTAGAGAGATACGATTTACCTGAAAAATTCTGGACGCTTGATTATAACCAATTTTTAGAAGAAAGACGGAAACTCATGGCTAAATCAATAAAAAAATATTTTGAAAGCCTTAAAATGTAGAATTGGATAATAAAAAAAAGATTTTCAATAGGGGGAGTTTTTATTAGGGGTTCAGAATGGAGGAGGTGGGATTTACATGTACATAGCCCATATTCTTTTTCTAATGAATATTTTATTAGACCAGAAGAAGTAGATTATTATGAGGATATTTGGAGTAANNAATGACATATCAGTTATAGGAATTACTGACTATTTTACTATTGACGGTTATAAAGAAGTCTTAAAACATAATCTAAATAATTTTGATTTAATATTGCCTAATATTGAATTTAGAATTAATATTAATGATTATAAATTTAATTATCATGTAATTTTTAGTAATGAAATAGATCCTGAGGATATAGAAAGTGAGTTTTTACAAGCTCTAAATATAATGGATTTTAATGGAGAATATGTAAGTTTAACTCGAGATAATATTGAAAGAATTGGAAGAGATGTAAAAAATCAATATGAAAAAAGCGGTGATCCATATAGAATTGGTTCTAAAAGCATTTACGTATCTCGAGAACAAATTAAAAAAATTTTAGGTAATAGATCAAGTATTTTTAAAGATAAGTACATGCAGATTATGGTGGGAAATGATTGGGATAAAATTCCTTGGGATGGAAGAGGTGGAGTATTAAAAAAACAGTTATTAAAAGATTGTAATGCATTATTTTCTTCTAACCCGTCAACAATAAATTGGATGTTGGGGAAAAAAGATGTCAGTGTAGAAAAATTTAAAGAATTGTTCCGGAATTTGAAACCTTGCTTACATGGATCAGACACTCATTCTTTTGAAAACTTCTGCAAACCAGACGGAGATAAATATTGTTGGATTAAAGCAGATCCTACATTTGAAGGTTTAAAACAAGTTATGTTTGAACCTGATGAACGAATTGAAATAAAAAATGAAATTCCAGAGAAAAGAAAAAGCATCTATTCATTAGACTCAATTGAGGTAAAAAATTCCGTAATTAATCATTCATTAGCTCTTAAAGAAGATAAAATTTTATTTAATAAAAATTTGGTTGTAATAACAGGTGGAAAAGGCAGTGGGAAAACTGCTCTGCTTGACCTAATTGCAAATTGTTTTGATTATAGATGTAAGAGGTCTGATAAAGAAATCGATGAAAATTCATTTATACAAAGAATTGAATCGAAAGATCCTGAAATAGAAATTGAATTACAATTTATAGGGGAAGAAGTTGATAATTTTCAAAAAAAGGTACTTGAAAAAAAACTTTTTGAAGATTCTCAAATAACTTATCTTCCTCAGGGTAAAATAGATAAATATAGTAGTAATCTCAGCTTATTAGACGATAAAATTCAGGATATTATTTTTAATAATGAAAAAATTGCTGAAAATGGGTGTAGACAACGCTTTGAGAAATTAGAATCAGAAATACAGATTCTTTCGAGGGAAATTTATTCTATAAATAATGATATTTTTCAACTTGAACATGATAGTTCTGAGAAAATTGCAGTAGATATTGGACACAAAATTCATATAAAAGAAGGAGAGCTTAAAAATAAATTAAATGAAATTATTACTTTCCGAGAAACACTTGCAGATGATACAAGTTCGAAAATTGATGAACTTAAAGAAGAAGAAATTCAACTAAGAACTAAACATTCTAAGTTAGATGATTTGTCAAAAAGAATTTCATTATTTAGAGATGATATGGAAGAATCAATCGATATATTTAATGATAAATTAACCGATTTTAAGACTGAATTAACAGATATAGGTTTATCTGATTATATTCCTTCTATTTCTTTTATTTCAATGTATAATTCGATTGATGAAGTATTATCTCAGCTAAATTTAGAAATTGATGACTTGATTACTCTAATTTTTGAAAAAAGGGATTTATTAGACAAATTAGATGGTGATGAAAAAACTCAAGCAAAATTAATTGATGAATTAGAAATAATAAGGACAGAAAAAGAAGATTTGACTTCTAAAATAATAGAATTGAAGGCCAAAAAAGAAAAAATTTCTGTTTTAGAAGAAAAAAGGTTTAAAAAATATCTCGATCTTTTAAATAAATATCTTGAATGGGACAGCTATTATAAAGAAGTAATCGAAATTTTTTCACAAGATAAATTAGAAATACTCGGTGAAGTCGATTTTGAATCTAAAATAACACTTAATAAACAAAAATTTATAAAAATTGGAAATGATTTATTACACCAAGGAAGAATTCATAGATTTTTAAATGATATTGGGAAAACAAATCTTGATAAATTAGCAAATGATTTAGAATCCATAATTTCTGTTTCAGGAATTGATATGGATAAATTAGAAGAATTTATTATAGATATTTTCCATTTAAAGGGTGCTTTGAAGGATAGTAGAAGTAGTAATGATTTTTATAATTGGGTTTTTGGAAATTACTTGTCCTTAAATACTAATGTACTTTTTGAGAACAGATCTATGGAAACATTATCTATGGGTCAAAAAGGAACCGTTCTTTTAAAATTATTCTTGTCTGAAGGTGATTATCCATTAATTATCGATCAACCTGAAGACAATTTAGATAATAGATTTATTTATAAAGAGTTAGTAGGAGCGTTTAAAAAATCAAAGAAGAACCGACAAATTATTATAGCAACAAATAATGCAAATTTGGTTGTTAATGCTGATGCTGAACAAGTGATAATTGCTGAATTTAAAGAGAATAAAGAAATTACTTATCGCAGTGGGTCATTAGAAAATCTTGAAACTCGTCATGATATAATGCATATATTGGAAGGTGGCGAACAAGCTTTTAAAGAAAGAGAAGAAAAATATGGAATTATTTGAATTACTCATTTATTTTTAAATTATATTCTATTAATTAAGATTCAAAATATCCTATTTCCTGTTAACTTATTTTACATTTAGACTTTAACGTTTAATACTGCATAAAATATCCAATTATTTCAAAGGAGCGGATTTAAGATGTTAATTACACCTTTGATTCTTGTCTACATATAAACGAACTTATGGACAGACATAATAATGTTATATGGACTTTATGGAAGATAATATTGTCTCTGAGTGGTATATGCTATTGTTCAACTACATCCATTAACGAAGCCAATATATTCAAACCTGACTTGGGAGAGCTCATAACTTCCTTCTTTCAATATTTTATGCAAATCTTTATCTATTAAATAACTCAGTATAGACTTTCTCGAAATATTGAAATAGCAATGTACTTGAAATGAAATTATTTTTCACAATGCTTCTGATACATATCGAAATAATAAATTAGATGGTTTGGGGGAGTAGCTTCTATAATATGAATGATATGGCAGGAGAGTTAAAGCTATTGATATTTCTTAATTTAATGCTACTATGGATTGATAAGAGCTACACTTATATCTTTGGCTTGATCGATGTAAAAAAACTTTTTTTGATAGTGCTCTGCAATGATTCAGGAATAAGAGAAATATGTAAAAAATAACAAGTTTTATATGATAAATTAACCTAATAATAATTGCTTATACTTGGAATAGATTAACAAAT
>PMNN01000020.1 GCA_003161815.1 Methanobacterium sp.
TTACCAATTTTCTGATGTTCAGAAACTAAAAGATCTCTTGGAATATAGGGGCTTAAGATTTCAAGATGAAGAGTTAATATATTGTATTCGGGAAGAAATAAATGAGCAGGATTACCAGGATTTTAAGAATAGAATACTTAAAAATCAACCATCAAACCTAGAACAATATCTGGAAAATTTCATAAAAAACTACGACCAAAAAAAACCTCGAAACAATCTAGAATATCAGGAAAATACTCAAGAGCTGGAAAACCTAAAAAAATTACTCCAAAATCAAAAGATACCTACTAGTAATCTTAAAAACCAACTACAACAATTCCGCAGTAAAATGGAAATAGAAGAATTTGAACACAGATTAACCGAACCACTATCATCCGAAACTATTCCTCCATTAGAATCAAAAGTAAATGATGATAAGGATCTTAAAAATGCTAAAATAATGTTTAACATAGGGAATTTATTATATGACCTGGGAAAACCTGATGATGCCATGGAATATTATAATAAATCCATATCCACGTATCCTGAAATTATTGAAACTTGGAAAAATAAAGGATTACTATTCTATACTTTAGGACTGCCTCAAAAGGCCGCCGCCTGTTACAACCACATTCTAATTTTAGATCCTCGTAATGGTGATGTTTGGCTGGATATTGGCTTAATTTTATATGATATGGGTGAACTGAAAGAAGCGAAAATATGTTATCAGAAAGCCTTGAAGATGGAAACAATTAATAATAACGACTTTGGCTCTAACACGCGAAATTTTCTTCAGGGAAATCCGTTTTATCTCAATATCTTCCAAAATTTTATGGATATAATTCCTTCTAATCATGAAGAATCTGATTCAATATCCCCTATATCCAGAATAATACATCTAATAAATGAGTGAACTTAACCCCCTGAAATGTCAACTCTTGAAACTAAAAATTAAGACTAAAAAATTTTAAACTAAGGTTATTCTTATGAATGAAGATAAATGTGATATCAGAAATATTCGTGGTGTTGGAAACCGTCTTTTTGATAAAATCATGTCTAATTTTGGTGGAGAGGAAGAATTTCTTAAGGCCGTCAAAAATTATGAAGTGGACCGGATATCCAGTATAGAAGGAGTAAGCCAGCGTAGGGCTATAGAGATAGTTAACATGGTTTTAGGAAATCCGACTGAAGAGTTTCTTAAAACCGACAGGGCTTTGGAAATATATGATGATATTGTAGGGAAAATTATCCAGTTTGCTAGTACTCAGTATGGGAAAAATAGGATTCTTCTTTTAAGTCCAAGCAGGAATGAAGTGAGCATTAAGGAAAATATAGATTTCGTGATGAGGACTAAGGAAACTGTAGGGGAACTTCCTATAAATGAAATACGAAAGTTGCTTAGAAAAATAAATCCCATAAGTAACATCAAACCAAAATACAATCCTTCTCAAGCTATCTTGGTTGAATCAATGGAGGACTATCATCGTTTAATGGACCTTAAACTCAACAGCTATTACCCTATAATCACCATGGATGATCTTGAAAGTTTGGATGACTTTGAATTCATAGTGTATGTCTATGCTGAAGGGATTATAGAATTAGAAGATGCTTTTAATGTGACTATGGTAAATCATGATTCACAGGATTTTGAAATTGTACCTGATATTGTTTTAGATTATTTCAAAGAAAATTATGATCTTCTATCAAATATTTTAAAAATAAAGGAAATTTTAGGACTTAAATCCATAATAAATGATGTGATAAGCGTTTTGGATGAGCTTGAATCTGGTAAGTTGGATGAAAACATCTTCGACCAGGCAGTTGAGGAAGCCAAAGGGAAGGGTGATTTAAAACTTAAAGATGCCATAAAAAATGTTGACCTGAAAGGTGATGAAGTTTTAGGTCTTCTAAATGAAGAGATGCCCCTGAAGATCCAGCAGATATTTGATGAAGTCATAAAAGAAGCACTAAATGAAATTAAGGAAAAAACGGGCTGTTATTTCGACCCTTTCATTCAGAAATATCCTATAGAAGTGGATATAAAAGAATTAGAAAGAATAAAAAAACAGGAAATTGCCCAAAAAAAAGTTGTTGATTTTGATGATGAAGTTAAAGCTGCATCTCAACTTTCCAAACTAAAAAATTACGTAAACGATGAAATTCGTGAAATACTTGTTTTCGACTATGAATTTGCCCTGGGATGCTTTGCCCGTGAATATGATCTACACTCTCCAGAGATAAGTACTGGATTCTGTTTTAAAGATGGATTACACTTGAATTTAGCTTTAGAAAATAATCAAAAAATTCAAAAAATTGATTACTCCTTGAAATCACCAAATAATGTGGTGCTTCTCACAGGAGCTAACAGTGGTGGTAAAACTACACTTTTGGAAACTCTTGCGCAAATTTCAATAATGACTCAGATGGGACTGCCAGTGTGTGTCCATGAGGCACGAGTGCAAATTGTTGATGAGGTTTATTTCTTCTCCAAAAAACGTTCATTAGATGCCGGTGCATTTGAATCATTTTTAAATACGTTTATGCCCATTGTAACTCGAGAAACTGATAAATTAATTTTATTAGATGAGTTGGAGGCCATCACAGAACTTGAGGCTGCTGTTAAAATTATTGCAAGCTTTATGGATTTCATAAGTGCTTCTAATTCCTATGCGATAATTGTAACCCATATGGCCCGGGAAATCTTGAAATATAGTGATGTACGTGTGGATGGAATCGAAGCACAAGGTTTGGATGAAAATTACAATCTTATAGTGGA
>PMNN01000079.1 GCA_003161815.1 Methanobacterium sp.
GTGGAAAACAAGTGGAAGGATTCACTGGCTTGAGTTTGGAATATATGAGATCCCCCAAATTCTTGCAGGCAGACGGTGGTTATGAAAGAGTAGTATGGTTGCCTAAAGAGGTAAAAGACGCATTGGTAAATTATATTCCAGCAGATCTTATTGATAAGATTCCTACCGAGGAAGATGTAAACAATATCAAGGAAATACGAACATTCCTTGAAGAAAAAGAACATCCTATATTAGAAAGACTAAAAGTTTCTACAGAAGAAATCGAAACTGATGAAAACCCTATTGAAACTTCTGAATTTGAAGAAATAGAAGAAATGGGAGAAGTTGAAACAAGAGAGACGACAACGTCTCCTGTAGCTTATGCACCTGAAATGACCCTTCCAACGTCATCGGGGATGAAAATTATACTAAAAAATGCTAAAATATACGCCGAGAAGGTGATAATAAAAAGGAAGTAAGGGATTAAATTTTATTGAAAAAAGATTAAGGAAAGAAATTCCTGATACGATATAAGTTAACATTAAAATTTTATATATAATCCATTTGAAGGAGTATTTTCAGTGATAATAGCAGTAAGTGGCAAGGGAGGAACAGGTAAAACTCTCGTTTCATCTCTTCTGATAAAAATCTTATCTGAGACAGGTAAAGATGTACTGGCCATAGACGCCGACCCTGACTCTAATCTTCCAGAAGCTCTAGGAGTAGAAGTAGTGAAAACTGTGGGAGATATCAGAGAAGAGCTTAAACAAGAGACTGCAGAAGGAAAAATACCTGCAGGGATGAATAAGTGGGATATCTTAGATTATAAAATCATGGAATCGGTGGTCGAATCACCTGAATTCGATTTAGTAGTTATGGGAAGACCAGAAGGAAGCGGATGTTACTGTGCCGTTAATAATATGCTTCGAAAGATAATAGAAACATTATCTTCCAATTATGATTTTATAATAATAGATACCGAAGCAGGATTAGAACACTTGAGCAGAAGAACCACTCAAAACGTGAATGTTATGCTAATAGTCACTGACATATCAAAAAGAGGAATGTTAACAGCTCAAAGAATTGGAAATCTTTCTACTGAATTAGATATAACTTTTCAGAAAATGTTCTTGATATTGAACCGAGTTAAACAAGAAAATGAAGATTTAATTAGAAAAAAAGCAGTTGAAACAGGACTTAATGTTATTGGATTAATTTATGATGATGATGAAGTCACTGAATATGATATTGAGGGTAAACCACTAATTAAACTTCCAATAGATTCTAATCCAGTAAAATATGTATCTAAGATAGTATCTCAAATATTAAATTAGATTATTATTATATGAATTTGAAATTTTAAGGATGTGGATAATAATGGATAAAATTACACAGCTTCTTAAACTACTTGAAAAAACGGACACCATAGAAATAAATGAATTTAGAATGGATTTTGAAGAATTAGAAATTCAGCTGATGCCCGCAGTACAAAGGGCGGTGCAGCAGGTAGTTCAAAAACAGGCAGCAGCGGTAATACCTAAGAAAATAATTCCAGAACCATTTGCACCTCCAGTTCATGATTATCCGGGGGAAGTGGCAGAAGTGCAGTTGGGTGCCGGCACTAGAAAACCAGTATTATTAGGAGGTCAAAAAGCACTCTACCGGTTTGAAGAACCGCAGCCAAACCCTCCCGTAGTGACATTTGATGTTTTTGATATACCCATGCCAGGATTACCACGACCTATCCGGGAACATTTTTCTGATGTGATGGATCACCCTGGTGACTGGGCTAAAAAGGCTGTTAAAGATTTTGGAGCCAATATGGTAACCATACATCTTATTGGAACTGGCCCCAAAGTCATGGATAAAACACCTCGACAGGCAGCANNTTGAAGCAGCAGCAACAGCAGCAGAGGGTGAAAGATGCCTTCTAGCCTCAGCTAACCTGGATCTTGACTACAGAAGGGTGGCTAAAGCGGCTATTGATTACAATCATGCTGTACTATCCTGGGCCATTACAGATATTAACATGCAAAAAACTCTTAACAAGTACCTTATGAAAGAAGGATTAACACGAGAAGATATTGTTATGGATCCCACTACCTGTGCATTGGGTTATGGAATAGAATTTTCCATTGATGTTATAACCCGGACTAGATTGGCTGCATTAAAGGGTGATAAAGATTTACAGATGCCAATGTCCTCTGGTACAACTAATGCATGGGGCTCACGTGAAGCCTGGATGAAAAAAGATGAATGGGGAGCCACAGATTATAGGGGACCTATTTGGGAGATTGTAACTGGATTAACCATGATGCTCTGTGGTGTGGACATATTTATGATGCTTCACCCATCATCTGTACAGCTTTTAAGTGAGATTGGATCCACATTTACCAAAGAATACCTTGAAACTGATGTACCTGACATTTCAAACTGGATAACAGAACTTGGGGTATAAAAGGAGGTTAAAAAATTGCAAGTCACGGCAATGGATATTTACAGACTACTTCCACAAACCAATTGTGAGATATGTAATGAAGCATCATGTATGGCATTCGCCACAAAACTCTCAGAAAAGGAGACACAACTAGAATTATGCACAGAATTAGAATCAGAGCAATTAGAAAAACTTGAAAGCTTGCTCGCACCTGCCGTTAGGGAGATAACTTTTGGTACCGGTGATAAAACTGCAACTCTAGGGGGAGACGAAGTACTTTATAGATATGAGTTAACTTACTATAATCAAACACCCTTAGTCATTGATGTAAGCGATAACATGGATGATGCAGCTTTCCAGGCTAGAGTGAAATTGATCGAAGAAGCAGAATTTGAGCGAACAGGTGAAAAATTAAAATTAGATGCCATAGCACTCAGAAACGTATCTGGAAGTAATGAAAAATTTGCAGAAACCGCTGAAAAACTTAAGAAATCAAAATTACCCTTAGTGCTTTGTTCAATGGATCCTGAAGCAATGAAAGCTGCCTTGGAAGTGGTGGGTGATGAAAGACCTCTTATCTACGCTGCCACGGAAAATAACTTAGAAGATATGTCAAATCTAGCTCTTCAATATGAATGTCCCATCACCATATTTGTGAACAATGATCTAGAAAAGATGAAAGAACTCTCCAGAATCCTACGTGCCAAAGGTATCAAGGATATAGTATTGGATCCCAGCACCTTCGTAGGTGACGGAATTGGAGATACTATTGATAACTTCGTGATGATCAGAAGATTAGCGGTGGAGGAGAATGATGAAGACTTCAGATTCCCAATCTTAGGTGTACCTGCAGTCACCTGGCTTTACGAGAATGATGAAGTTCAGGGAGGAATAAAAGAAGCCACAATAGCAGCTACCCTTATGAATAAATACGCTGACATATTAATTGTGCATGGAACTAACATCTGGGAATTAATACCCATGTTAACTTTAAGACAAAGTCTTTACACTGATCCACGTAAACCACAAGCTGTTGATCCGGGACTCTATGAATTTGGAGAGCTTGATGAGAACTCACCCGTTATACTCACCACAAACTTCGCATTAACTTATTATACGGTGGAGGGCGATCTTAAATCAGACAAAGCTAACTGTTACCTTTTAGTGTTGGATACTGAAGGGAGAGCTGTGGATGTTTCCGTAGCTGGTAACCAATTTAACGGTAAATCTGTAACTGACCTTATAAAAGAATCAGGAATAGAGGAAAAGGTTAAAACTAGGACCCTCATAGTACCTGGACTTGGAGCACCAGTGAGTGGTGAAATCGAGGATGAAAGTGGATGGGAAGTTATGGTAGGTCCAAGGGATTCATCGGCAGTCGCTGATTTTTTAATTAAATTGAAAAATAAGACGTGATATACATGAAAACTTTGATGGTAATAGATCCTAGAATGTGCACTGAGTGTCGGGAATGTATTAATGCCTGTAAAAAAGAGCATGGAATTTCTAGGGCTAAAAAAACCAGCACACTCCCTATTTTTTGTCTTCAATGCCATCCTGATAAAGCTCCATGCGCCCGTATATGTCCTACTGGCGCTATAAGGGAAGATGATGGTACGTTAATTGTAGATGAAGATGCATGTATACTATGCAGATTATGTATGATAGCATGTCCGGTGGGAATGTTAGTGATGGATGATGATAAAAAATCCATGCAGAAGTGTACTTTATGCTTGGATTCTGATCGCATAATACCTGCTTGTGTAGAGGCTTGTAAGGATAACGTGCTTAAAGTATTTTCAATTGAAGATCTTGAAGACCTTAAAAAGGATGTTACATTTGCAGATGTACTTGAAGAGGCTATGAAACTATATCAGGATAGGATTTAAAAATAATTTTCGTAAAAATTTGATTCAAGAAAAAAAGAATATTTTTTTTTATTTAATTATCCTATCTCTAATTATTCTTACCCCTTCATTCTCTAATATTTCTTTTTTCATTTCACTACCACCACGATATTCACCAATTTTCATATTGGATTTAACAACCCTGTGACATGGAATAACTATTGGAAACGGGTTTTTTCCAAGTGCGGTTCCAACAGCTCTGTAAGCCCGAGTTCCAAGTTTCTCTGCAATATATTTATATGTTCTAACATCACCAGAGGGAATTTTTGCTGTTTGAATGAGCACTTCCCTCTCGAATGGAGTTTTAACGACTGATTTTATATTTTTTGATCCTGTAACCTTTAGATCGAGAGATTCCAATTCGAAATTAATTTTTTCTCCTTTATAAATCCTTGAAATAGTTTTGGCTATCCCAATATACTCGTCGGATACTTCGCATTCTTGGTGTAGGCGTGAAATTTCAGCCACAGAATCACTCACTCCATCATGTGGAAGAGCAATTCCAACTATTCTATGAGTTAAACTAGAAATTCCAACTGAGAAATATAATCCATCAGTTTTGTAAGTGGATATTATAATTTTATCATGGATGCTTGTAGATTTCATTTCATTCTTCCTCTAAAACTAATTTGATAATACAAAGAAAATTTTTATTTTTATTTTAAATTCTTTTTTGTAATTTAATAATTCATTATTGAAGCTATTAATTATCAAATTTATATCATCTCGACTTCTCTAAATACTTCAGGTTTAATCAAAAACGAATATAATAATCTCTGTTTAAACGTCTTATCAGACAAATTCATGCTTTCCCACATCCAATATGAGCGAATACATATAGTTTGTAATTTTAATTATAAGGAGTGGATTAATAATTAAAAAAAACAATTTTTATAGAATGTCTTTTAAAAGTTTTAAAAGGTTAGGATGTTTACCGAATAATTTGAGAGTATTTAATTTGGATAATTTTTTCAAATCATTATTTTCAAAGAATTCTGCTAGGGCATTCATATCACTATCACTGAGTTTATCAAAAATTAATCTATATTTAAAAGATATTTTTAAGTTATCCTCAAATTCATATCTCCAAAGTTCATCATACTTCCTCAGAAACGTTGAAGAAACATCTTCCTCTTTTATAGCTTCCGCTGCAACCTCACCAGCTATCCTTGCACACAAAGCTGTTATATGAATCCCCCCTCCAGTTAAAGGATCAACTTGTCCCGCGGCATCCCCTACTACTAAAAAACCGTCAGAATAAGTTTTATCCATAGGGCCTGAAAGAGGAACTGCACCTATATTCAGTTCTACAGGTGTAGAATCATATTTTGAAGCGAATTTATTAAGATAATAGTAAGCGGTTTCAGTTGAGTTCCTCACTCCTACACCCACATTAGCGATGCCTTCACCTTTGGGGAATATCCACGAATATCCTCCAGGAGCTATTGTTCTACCAAAATAAAATTCTAACAAGTGAGGATCAATATCTAAACCCACTAATTCATATTGAGCACAGGAACAGATATCATCTGGATTTATAATTCTGTTTAAACCAGCCATCTGAGCTACATTCGATTCCACACCATCTGCAGCTATAACCACATCAGACTTTATCTCCATGGTTTCACCTAAATGTTTAGCCACAACCCCACAGACTTTACCTTCTTTTCTTATCAAGTCCTTTACAGTGGTTTTAACCATTACATCCGTTCCCACCTTGGCTGATTCAATGGCCAGATATTTATCAAAAACCTTCCTATCTAAAACATAACCTTCTGAAATAGTTTTATTATTTAAAATATCACCGTCCGCCATTCCTTCTTCTACTTGGAAAGTTCTTCCGTCTGGTGCATGAACGTTAGCACCTCTTATCTCGGTGCAGATATATTTTTTAGAAGGTTTCATCTCTAAGGTTTCAAAAGTCGAGAAAGTTGTTCCTTCTGCACACTGTACAGGACTTCCAATTTCCTGCCGTTTTTCAATCATCAAAACATCCAAATCATTTCGTGATGCAAATAGGGACGAAATTGATCCTCCAATCCGTCCCCCTACAACAATCACGTCATACTTCATTGATCCTCCTCCAAGATCAGGGCTCCAAGTGGGCACACCATCTCACATCTTCCACAATCATTACACCCCTCCTTAATAATTATTTCGATTTCAGTGAGTTCCAACAGTTTATTTGAACATACAGCAACGCAGGCACCGCAGTATCCACAACTCTCAACCAAATATTTCATTTGATTACATCCTTTATTTTTAATAGAATTATTTTAGAGATTAATATTAATTTTAATTTCAAAAATCGTTATATTAATATTGGTTAAAGATAACTATATAAATTATGATAATCTCTTTAAAGGCTATAAAGTCGATAATAAAGTAATTAATATACTTTTAATTCTATATAATCCTATGAATTCTTAAATAATCTTTTATATATTGTTAATATTTAGTTTAAAATAAATCAAGATAGATTTATTTTTTTCTTTATAGTTTAATTGGTTCTATTATGCTTAGGAGAGTTATAAAGGATAAATGGGTTGAACCGTTAAGTTAATATAGGACGTTAACCTAAGTTCGATGTAATGCAGGGGTGCCCGAGCTGGCCAAAGGGGGTGGACT
>PMNN01000211.1 GCA_003161815.1 Methanobacterium sp.
CATTTCTCCTGCAAGAAACTCTGGAAGATCTACAAGCTCTGCTCCGGCTGGTATTATACTAGAAACCTTTATAAGATTAACATCTCCGATTCCAGCATCCAACAGGGCGTTGTCGAATGCGTTGAGTTTTGTTGGACCTTCTGCCTTTCCGGTAGTTATTGATATTTTCATTGGAATCCACTTAAAATATTTAAATATTGAAAAAAATATAAAGCTAATCCTGTATGCATATATGATCAAAGGACTATATCAAAGGATTATTTAGAAATTTATCTATAAATCTTTAGCCTAACTAAACTTAAATAGAATTATTTTCATAAAGTTAGATGTAATGTTTCTTAATCATATTTTTTAAATTTAACGAGAATATAGTTGAATAATAACTAATTTGAATTAAAATTAACTGTTATTTCAATTAATTCTTCTTAATCAATTCATTTAAGAATTAAAAATAATATATATCGGAGGGATATTCAAATGGCTAAAAAGGTAGTAGAAGTTAAAACTTTAAAAGTTGGTAAATATGTTATATTAGATGGTGAAGCCTCAAAAATCGTGAATATACAAACATCATCCCCTGGAAAACATGGTGCTGCAAAGGCTCGGGTGGATGCTATTGGAATATTTGACAATCAAAAAAGAGGTATTGTAAAACCAGTTGATTCCAAGATAGATGTGCCCATAATTGATAAACGAACTGCTCAGGTATTGGCCTTAATGGGTAGTGACGTGCAACTCATGGATTTAGAGACTTATGAGACATTTGAAGTTCCTATACCTGAAGAATTACGTAACGATTTGATTGAAGGTGCTGAAGTAGGTTACATTATTGCTTTAGGAAATAAAAAATTAATGAGGATTAAATAATAAATTTAATCATATAAAAACGGATATTTATAATAATATCAAGAATAATTTTTTTCTCTGAAAATTTGGTTTTATATTTATATTGATAATGAATACTTTTCGAGGAAGAAAATGCTTTTTTATACAGAAACTCCACTTAAATTTGCTTTCTCTCATGATTTATTAGAATTTAAGATTGATTCTTCAAAATCTGAAACCATTAAACCCAAATTTGGGATTTTAGGAGTGCCTTTTGATGGTACTAGTACCTATAAACCAGGTGCTAGATTCGGACCGAACATGGTTAGAGAAGCCTCCTATAACTTGGAAAGGTACAATCTGCTCTTGAAGAAAAACTTGGATGCAACATTTTATGATCTGGGAAATCTAGAAGTAGTTCATGGAAATTTCAATAAAACCTCTAAACATCTAGAATCAACAATAGAAGAAATAAAAAATGATGTAATCCCCATTACGATAGGTGGAGAACATACCATAACTTATAGTTTAATAAAAGGTTTAAATAAAGTCAGGGATATCCATGATGCAACAATCATCCACTTCGATGCTCATATGGATCTCAGAGACGAATATATGGGTGAGAAATATTCCCATGCCACAGTAATGCGGCGAGTATGGGATTTAAATCCCAAAAATATAGTGCAAATAGGGGTTAGATCGTGCTTAGAAGATGAAGCAATCTTCGCCAGAGATGATGGAATAAAATATTACACTTCTAACGAAGTAAAAAGTAATATAATCGAAATTGAAAAAGTAATATCAAATTTAAAGAGTCCTATATATGTTACCGTCGATATAGATGTTCTAGACCCCGCATATGCACCATCAGTTGCGACGCCTGCTCCCTATGGTTTAGATCCACGTGAGTTACAAAGGCTAATTTACAGCCTGCAAGGTAAAGAGATTATTGGATTGGACATAGTGGAAGTATCCTCCAGCTCCATAGGAGATATAACTTCCATAAACGGTGCTCAAGTCATCTATGATTTTCTTTCTATGCAGTGAAAATTTCTTTAAACTAGAAAAACTTGAGATTATAAGATTTATTTATGCATTTTGACAAATTATACTAATCAAAAAAAGTTGATCTATTCTTATATTTAAAAAAAAATGAATTTTTAACGGTGGTGAAATTGTACACAAGAGAAGTAGAACTTTCTGGTCATATCATAGACTCATTAATCCTTCCCAAGACTTTAGATCTTATAATGGATAGGGGTGGTGACTTTAAAATACTTGAATTCCAGGTGGGTAAGCTCAAAAAGGATATCAGTCATGCCAGGATTCAGGTTAAAGGAGAAACTGAAGCACAGTTAGGAGAGATATTAGACGAACTTTCAGAAATCGGATGTGTGGTTGTTGAAATCAAGGAAGCAGAGCTACAAAACTCTCCAAAAGATAAAACCCTTCCTTCCGACTTTTATTCCACCACAAATCATCCCACCAATATCCGTTATAAAAATCAGTGGATACCCGTAGTAGACATAGAAATGGATTGCATGATTGTGGTTGACCCAGAAAATAGGCAGGCTTTCTGCAAACCTATGGCCCACATAAAAAAAGGTGACCTAGTAGTGGTGGGAAGAGAAGGTATAAAGGTAACACCTCCGGAGAGACCTCGAGGTAAATTGGGTGTTTTTGAATTCATGTCCAGTGAAGCATCTTCTGAAAAACCTTTTAAATCCATGATAGAAAAGATAGCCTCTGAAATACGTGAGGTAAAAAAGGAAGGCGGGAAAATTGCAGTGGTTGGTGGACCAGCGATAGTGCACACTGGATCTGCTCCAATTCTAGCTCAAATGATTAAAGAAGGAATTATTGATGTCCTTTTTGCTGGAAATGCTCTAGCCACTCATGATATTGAGAATGCCATCTACGGTACTTCCCTTGGTGTTTGTGTTAATACGGGTGAAATAGTAACTAGAGGACATAGACATCACATTTACGCTATAAATAAGATAAATCAAGCTGGTTCTATCAAAAAAGCTGTAGATAAGGGTATTTTAAAGAAAGGAATTATGTATGAGTGCGTGAAAAATAATGTTCCTTTTGTACTTTCCGGCTCCATAAGAGATGATGGACCATTACCCGACGTTATAACCGATGTTATAGAAGCACAGGATGAAATGAGAAAATATGTGCAAGATGTGGATATGGTGATCATGATTGCCACCATGCTTCACTCTATAGCTATGGGGAATATTCTCCCCTCCCAGGTTAAAAGCATCTGCGTGGATATCAATCCAGCCACCGTTACTAAGCTCAGTGATAGGGGCAGCGCTCAAATAGTAGGTATTGTAACTGATGTGGGGGCTTTTATGCCCATGTTGTATCAGGAAATAACTAATCACATATGAATTAAACACTTTAAAAAAATTAATCTAAAGCATTTTCATGCCAATTGAAAATATTAAAATCGCAGGCGCCGGTCCAGCGGGACTGTCAGCTGCTATAAACCTCGCCAAAGCAGGATATCAAGTTGAAGTATTTGAAAAAAACCACGATACTGGTGTCCGTTTCCATGGAGATCTGCAGGGATTGGAAAATTGGTCTCGGGAAAAAGATGCAATAGATGAATTACATGATATGAATATTAAAAGTACTAATTTTAATTATAAGGGATTTAATCATCTTATAATATCAAACGGAACAAAAAACTGGGATTTCATATGTGACAGACCTGCTTTCTATCTAGTTAGGAGAGGAAATATTGAAGGCAGTCTTGACATAGGATTAAAAGAGCAAGCATTAGATTCAGGAGTTAATTTACATTTTAAAAAGAACCCCCCTGAAGATTTAACAAATATTATTGCAACCGGACCCGTAAAAAGTGAAGTATACATCATAGCTAAAGGAAAAACCTTTGAAACCGATGCAGATGATATTGCATTGGGTATCGTCAACAATAATGCTGCATTTAACGGTTATTCCTATCTTTTAATAGCTGATGGTTATGGATGCATGTGTACTGTTTTATTTGACAGATTTAAAGATGCATCAAAGTGTTTTGAGAAAACAGAGAATATTTTATCAAGCCTAGTTGATTTTAACATTCGAAATCCTAAAAAAATGGCTGGATTAGGTAGTTTTTCCAATAAAAATATTTTTAGGAAGGATGAAAAGCTTTACATCGGCGAAGCTGCTGGTATACAGGATTTATTCTGGGGTTTTGGTATGACAAATGCAATAACCTCCGGATTTCTGGCAGCAGAGAGTATAATAAATGGTACCGACTACGTTGAAACTGCTGAAAACTATTTCAAAAAAAAATTAAAAGCCAGTATGGTTAACAGATATATATGGGAGAAAGTAGGTTCAAAGGATTACTCATTCATCGTAAACAGGATTCATAATTCCAAAGATTCCCTGAAATATCTGAAATCATTTTATAATTTCAATATCCTTCAAAGAATTATTTATCCATTTTCTTTAATGTACATGAAAAAAAGATACCCAAATTTAAGACTCTAAAATTATCGTATTAAAGATTTAAAAATTTACTCGAATGAATAAAAAGTCACAATAAACAGAGGATTGAAATAGTTGATTAAAGGAAATCTATTAAACGTTTTTACTGAAGAAATCTACGCTGCAGAAATTCTCTTTGAGAGTGGAGTCATAAAGTGTGTTAAACCTGTTAAAGAAGATTTTAAAGATTATATTTTACCCGGCTTTATAGATTCTCACATTCACATTGAAAGTTCAATGCTTACTCCTTCAAGATTTGCAGAAGCTGTGGTTCCTCACGGCACAACCGCTGTAATCTCAGATCCACATGAAATAGCCAATGTTATGGGTTTTGATGGAATTAAATACATGATGAAGGATGCTGATTCTGTTCCTCTAAATTTTTTCTTCACTGCACCCTCCTGTGTACCATCCACTATTTTTGAAACTTCCGGAGCAGTGATAGGGTTAGAAGAATTAGATGAACTACTGAAACAAGATAATATTGTTGCTCTGGGGGAGATGATGAATTTTCCCGGAGTTTTAGGAGAAGATCCCGAAGTCATAGAAAAGATCAGGATTGCTCATGAATATAAAAAACCTGTTGATGGTCACGCTCCATTGCTATCCGGTTCTGACCTATGTAAATATGTAAAAGCCGGTATATCCACCGATCATGAATGCACTCTTCCAGAAGAAGTAATAGAGAAAAGGCGTTTGGGTATGAAAATAATGCTTCGTAAAGGTTCCTCTGCTAATAATCTGGTGGATCTGATTTCTGCCGGAGGAGATTTCATAGTATCTGATGATAAGGATCCGGAGGATCTTTTAGTGGGTCATGTTGACGTGATGCTTAGGAAATCTGTTGAATTGGGCTTGGATCCAATTGATGCCGTGAAAATGGTAACCCTTAATCCCAGTATCCATTATAATTTGAATAGAGGATGTATCTCCCCCGGGAAACCTGCTGATGTTGTGGTGGTTGATGATCTAGAAAATTTCAACGTCAAGAAGGTTTTTATTGAAGGAAATCTTGTTGCTAGTGATAATGTAGTCCATTTTTCAGTTAAACCTCTCGAAATTATAAATACGTTTAAATTAGGTGCTAAGATGCCTGAAGATTTTGAGATTTTAAGTTCTAAAGATGAAGAAATTGTGAGAGTAATTGAAGTTATGGAAGGTCAATTACTTACCCATGAATTTGAAGCAGTTTTAAAGATTGTTGATGGTAAAATAAAGCCTGATATAGGAAATGATGTTTTAAAAATTGCTGTTGTAGAAAGATATGGTCATGGACGGATGTCAAACGCGTTTGTGCATGGCTTCGGTCTTGAGGAAGGTGCAATTGCATCAAGTATTGCTCATGATTCTCACAATATTATAGTGGTGGGGACTAATAGTAAAGATATGGCAGATGTTGTGAATAAAATTATTGAAAATAATGGAGGGCTTGTTGCAATTTCAAGTGGACATTATGAATCGCTGAAGCTTCCAGTTGCAGGTTTGATGAGTTCCAGAAAAGTAGATGAAGTATCATATGAAAGTTG
Source organism: Methanobacterium sp. (assembly GCA_003161815.1). GTDB lineage: Archaea > Methanobacteriota > Methanobacteria > Methanobacteriales > Methanobacteriaceae > Methanobacterium_A. Next base: position 5,862 of record PMNN01000211.1, read on the forward strand.
CATCTTGCACGGAATGGTTAGAAATATGGGATGTAAACTGAATGCACCATTCATGAAATTGTCTTTCATGGCGCTTCTAGTGATTCCAAAATTGAAGATAAGTGATAAAGGCTTATTTGATGTAGATAATCACAATTTCGTTAATGTAATAAAATAATATAATTAATTCCAAAATGTAATAAAAATAATATAGATTTAAAAGATAATAATATTTTAGAGAATTAGGTGTTAATGAATTCATGAAAGTTACTCCTCTCGCCTTTGAAAGCTTTGGTGTGCGATCCATGGCCACGTTCATTGAAACTGACCAGAAAATACTAGTTGACCCTGGAACGTCACTAGGTCCTAAGAGATTCGGGCTTCCGCCCTGGAAAACAGAATTTGATGCTTTATATGAAACCCGGGCTAAAATACAGGAACATGCCAAAATAGCGGATATTATAACTATCAGTCATTATCATCATGATCATTTCACTCCCTTCTCATTAGGAAGATTTCTGGATTCCTCCCCGAAATATGCTGAAGAGATCTATCGGGGCAAAAAGCTTTTTATAAAAAATCCCGAATCTAAAATAAATAAAAGTCAACAAAAACGGGCTAAAGAATTTTTAAAGAATTTAAAAGGGATAAATAGAGACATCACCTATTCAGATGGAAATTCAGTTGAAGTTGGAGATACTCTGATAGAATTTTCCAATCCTCTTCCCCACGGCCCCGAGAGAAGTAGGCTGGGTTTTCTGGTAACAATGACCATTAAATGGAACGGTGAAAGCATAATGCATGCGTCAGATGTGCAAGGGCCTATATCTGAGGATACAAAAAAGTTTATTCTAGATGAAAATCCTGATATGCTGATATTAAGTGGACCTCCCATCTATCTTTTAGGATTTGCCTTATCTAAAGAGGATATAGATAATGCCCGGGAAAATCTAATTGAAATAACTCAAGAAATACCTAAAGTGGTTGTAGATCATCATCTATTACGTGACCTCCGCTGTTTCGACTTCATAAAATCATTGCAAGAGCAAACCAAAAATGAAGTAATAATGGCATCCCAACTAATCGATGCGGAACCTAACTTGTTAGAAGCTCATCGAAAGGAATTCTATTTGGAAGATTAAAAAAAAAATTATTGATACTTACTAAAATCCTCTAGAATCATCTTCATTGCTTTTTTATGGTTATATCCACCTACCTTATTCACTATTCTCGAAATTTCACGTATTCTAAGCCTATATAGTTTTTCAGTGTCTCCACTAACCATATCCATCCGTGTGAGGTAAACTAATGCTTCAATTATCCCATAAATAGCCCGGTTTAAGGGTTCAACATGCTCCTGGTTCTTTACAATATCCTCTACATGAGCATTCACTATTGTGGTTTTAGAGACACCGAATTGGTCTTTTTTCTCCACTTCCCTGCACCGGGTGACTTCTGCTTTGAAGAATGCCTCTGCGTTTTTAATATAGAAATTATCATTGTATCTTATAAAATAATCTGAAGCTGGATTTCTTAAGGTGGATTCAACGAAAATCAAAGGATCTTTAGTTATATTTACAATGAATACCTTATTATTCTTAATATTTTCAACTGTACGTGAACCTACATGAAGATGAATAACCACTTCATCAATATCTTTGCATATAACACCTATAGGTGCTGCATTAGGTGTATTATCAGGATTTTTAGTGGTTATAACTGTTTCATAGAGTAATCCTCGTTCCATACCTACAGATCCTAGATTAAACATGTTTGAATACCCCTAAAAAAAATGATTAGTTTTATAATTAGTAATAATTTTTTATGATATATTAATATTTATTTCGGGAAGGTCCCTTTAAAAACAAATAAATGATATAAGCTAATATAAGTATAATTATAATTGGTAATAACCATAT
>PMNN01000032.1 GCA_003161815.1 Methanobacterium sp.
TTTATCAATAATTTTTTTTTATCGCTTGGTGATTATCCTAAGAACATCTTCATCGTGCATTATGTGTTCCAATCCGACTTTTTGACCTGGAAACTTTACTGATGATCCCCATACTCTAGCTTGTCTGAAATTACGAACAAAATCTCTATGCAATTTTAATGCGACATCCCCTACTGTTGACCTATTTCTAATTATTAAGGCTTCTTCATAATCTGCTCTGCGTCCTTGAGGTTTCAAGTATATCCTTATAAGTTCTAGTTTCTTGAATATTTCTTCTTTAAGTTCATCAATATTTAATCCTTGATCTGCAGCTACTAATAGTGCATCTGGCATTTCTAATTGGATTTTCTGGAGATGTTCTTCATCTGCTAAATCTATTTTATTCACCAGTATTAGCATGGGAATATAGCAGATACTAGTATCCAGTGAATCTATGAATTGGTCAATTGTAACATCATCTCTAATCAAAACATCAGCACTGTGAATTCCATATTCATTTAATATGGATCTGATTGTTTTCTCATCAATATGTGTAAGCTCAATAGTTGATGATAAATTGATTCCACCCATCTTACTTTTTTTAACTGTTACATCAGGTATGGATTCGTTAAGTCTTATTCCTATGTTTCTGAGTTCTTCTGTGATGACTCTTAAATGTTGGGGGTTGAAAACATCTAATACTATTAGTATTAAATCAGAATTCCGTGCGACGGAGAGTATTTCTCTTCCTCGTCCTTTACCTTTGGAAGCTCCAGTAATTATACCGGGAATGTCAAATATCTGTATTTTAGCTCCTTTGTAATCCATAATACCGGGGATGATTTCAAGGGTAGTGAATTCGTATTCACCGATTTTTGAGTCAGCATTAGTAAGTTGGTTTAAGATTGTGGATTTACCTACAGAAGGGAAGCCGACTAATACTGCAGTGGAGTCTCCAGTCTTTTTAATATGGAATCCTTTTCCTTTACTTCCGGAGGAACTTCTTTGCAGTGATTCTTCCTTAAGTCGTGATAATTTAGCTTTAAGCTTACCGATATGGTGAGAAGTAGCCTTATTGTAGGGAGTTTTTTTGATCTCCTCTTCGATATTACTGATTTTATCATCAAGAGCCATAATAATTTCAACTTATAAAATTTTGATTAAAAGTTTAAATAAAAGAGTCCTTTTCTCTAATTTAAGTGGGATGAAATGCATCCTCAAAAAGAATACCGCGTAAATATTCAATATTAAATTTATATCCTTGTTTTTATTCTTATACTTTTATTTTTATTATTTAAAAAATTTAATTAATCTAATCAGCATAAATAGTGAACTAAAATTTAATTAAAAAAGAAAATAAGCCTCAAATAAGTTCTTATTTAAATAAAAAAAAAGTTTTTTAAGGTTATGAATTTTTTATTCATGCTGTCCAAACTAGCACTCCGGGTTGTCCATAAGCAAGTTTATACTGAGTAAGATTCATTCCTCCTAAGAGATAAAGCTTAGTGAACATGGAGTCNNAACTCCATTTTGTTGGTTTATGATAATGGAAATTTGACTGCTATTATCTACAATTTCATTTTGAGTTACATTATTACCTTGAATTACTATCAGTTTGTGAGGTTTCATCACCAGACTGTTGTTACCTTGTAATCCACCTATAATTTGATTAATCACCACTGATGTACTTACATTTTGATTCTGAAGTTGATTAACATTTACTAATCCCGCTGAAACATTATTATTAATGATTTGAGCAGCAACCGCATTATCATTTGATACGAGTAATGTAGTATTATTACCTAATCCTGTTTCATTGTTGGGTACAACCGCTGCTTGACCCGACGCGTAAGTATAGGCTGTACTATTATTAGTTTGGAAATTCCAGTTTCCGANNCACCAATACGCTTTACCTATCATATCCGCGCTGGTTATTAATACAAATGGTGCTGGGTTACTTGGATGAGTGTAGTTAAGTATGGTTTGAGCTTGAGCCGGGCTTAAACTGTATTGAGTAGTCATTATATTATAAGCCGTAGTATTATCCACGCCTAAAATATTATTCAATATCTCCACACTCTTACCCGTGTTATTCGTGTAATTATCCATGGTTAATGGAGCTAGATCGCCACTACTGGTTAACATTGTCAATATACCTATAGATAAACTTTCATTATTTGTTAAAAGTGCTTTTCCAACCCAGTAAGCCCGGGGACTATTCTGAGTTCCACCATCAAAGGTTACTGGACGATCAGCGACAGCTGCAAATAAATGACCGAAATCCCACCATGATGTGATAACCGTATTATTAGGGGTATTGGCTTTTATCCAGTTTAAGGAATTCACCATATTATCATCAGTTCCTGGAACCACTCCTGTAGAAATAGTATAAGCACCTGCAACCGGTATAGATACGGCTAATACTACTAGAAGTATCATTATTACGGTTTGATAATTAGGAACACTTATGAATCTTCTTATATAATCAAATGCAAATCCTACAAAAATTCCGGCTCCTAACGCTATAGGGGTGGAAAGTTCTAATGCAAATCTTACTCCTTTAGTTAAAGAATAAGCAGTGATTAAAATCCATATTGATAACAGAACACCAACGAAAAGATAATACTTCTTCTCTCCACTAGTTAATTCTGGAATGACATACTTCTTCTCTTTCAAAACTTTTTTATCATTTCTTTCAGTTTTCGAATCTTTCCTTTTGCTCTTATATTTCTTCCTTTTCCCTTTATTGGATTTCTCCTTCTGAGAATTAACTTTAGGAGTTTTTTCGACCTTTTGGGTTCTTAAACGCCAGAATATTAGGAAAACACCTAACAAAGCAAATGGAAAAACAATAACTCCCCCAATACTAGTTATTACATCTGTGATGGAGGGTATTTGAAGTTCAGCTACAGAAACGTAAGCATTCGGATAGGATGAATTACCTAAAGTTGAAGCTTGGAGTTGATTGAATCCTAATGGTCCTAAGAAAGTGCTGCTGAAGTTGGAAGGACCAAGTGTAATAAGAGCGAAAACTGCTCCTAAAATAATGAATATTACTAGTGAAAATAGTGCAGGTTGATCGATGAACCAGCTTCCAATATTCTTATAATCTGATCTTTTCTTGACATTATTGAACTTGAAGAGGTAAGAGACAATTAGATAAACAACGGTCACTCCAGCCACCACATAGAATATATAAATCCACCCGGTCCATGCTAAAGAGTATATAAGTATTACAAATGCCGATAAAACTGCGAATATAGTTCGATTTCTCAAATTGTTCGCGCGAACACTCTCTACAAAGAACCAAACGACTAGCAAGGGCAGTAGTACATTAAACATTTCAGTGGTAAAGAATCCCGCGAAATTATGTGAAAAATAAGCAGGAGCTGTAGCAGCCAATATTGCAGCGGTTATCCCCCCATAATCATTAGTTATTCTCCTTACTAATAGATAAGCCGGTATAACGACAAGAGAACCTATAAAAGCAGGCAACCAAAACGCCACATTTACTAAAGGTATTTTAGCAAATAGATTCACAAATTTATAAGCAAATGCCGTTAAGTAAACAATCATTGGCGTGTATTCTGCCTGCCTTCCCTGCGGATAATATGAATGTAAATCCCAGCTAGTGCCATTTATTATGGCATCCCCTATGTAACCATGATCCAAGTAATCCTGAGTTATACGAAAGTTAAAATAAGAATCCATCTCACTAAAATATGGAAGTCCATCAGGATTCTCGTAAACTGCTTTCTGCATTTGTGGGACGGCTGAAATATTTACAGCCTCCGCTTTAAGTGCAAAAACCATTAAGAATAATACTACAATGATAATCAATGGTTTATATTTAATTAGAACTTCTTTAGCACCCATATTTGAACCTCATGAATGTTTGAATATATAAATTATAAATATTTATGCCCAAATTTCTACTTGAATTCAAATTTGTTTTTTCTTTATAAATTCTCTTGGTTATGCACTACTATATTCTTTATCTTTTATTCTTTTCTCAGCGATGATAATTTATTATTAATATTAAATTTAATATTATAAAGATTATGTATATCTAATTTTTTCCAAGAATTTATACTATTCTAAGATATCCACTTCCAATATATTAATAAAAAAAAATATTTTCTAATAATTTTTTTTAGAACCCAAAAATTACATTTTCAGGATTTTTCTTCAATAGATTTAGTGAATCTACATTTTGGAAAGCTTTTGCATCCAATAAATTCCCCATAACGCCCTTTTCTAATAATAAGATCGCTTCCACAATCTGGACATTCACCAACCACTTCGTTGGATGGTTCCAGTCCTTCTTGACCACATTTAGGATCTAGGCATGCTCTTTGCCGGGGTTTTCCAAAGGAAATCATGGGAAGGCTGCATTTTTCGCATTTAGTTTTAAGTATTGATGCTCCTCTAGGAAGTGAATATGTTGATTTACACTCCGGATATCCTGAACATCCTACGAAGGGTTCACCACGTGGAGAACCTATTAATATAAGGTTTTTACCACATTTACACTCCCCTACAATCATACCTTTCCGATAAGCTTTATAGAGTTCTTTGCCTATTTCAATCTTATTTTTTTCAATATCATCTAATATGGAGGTTATTTCCACTTTAGCTTCATCTATAATCTTATCTTTATTAGTATTACCCTTCATTATTCCATCAAGTTCTGTTTCAAACTCCCTGGTGAGTTCTTCGCTAGTAATTTTCTGGGAATACTTCTTTAGGGTATCTATAAGCTGTTCACCCAGTACATTTACCTCTATCTTCTGGCCTTCCACATATTTCCGGTCATATAAAATTGATATTATATTAGCTCGGGTTGATTTAGTTCCTAATCCCCTTTTCTCTAATTCCCTTATCAAAGATGCTTGATTATATCTTGCAGGAGGTTTAGTTTCCTTCTCCTCATCTTTTACCTCTGCTTTTAAATGGTCACCTTCCTTAATAGGGGGGAAATCATCATTTTCGACACTTCTAAAAGGATACTGCTCTTGCCATCCTAATTTAACGGTTCTTTTTCTAGTGAAATTAAATTCCTGTTTTCCAATATTTAAAATTGTTTTCATGACTTCAACGATTGCATCTTCACCGAAGACACTTATAAATCTGAAAGCTATGAGTTCATAAAGTTTCTGATAATCACTCCCCAATTTTTTAGGTAACACTCCTGTTGGATGGATGGATGGATGAGCTTCATCAGTTTTCTTACCTTCATGCGGTTTGAGAGGTTTTTTAAGTTTAGATATTTGTTTTCGGAATGCTGTACTTTGAGAAAGGTTATTCAGTATCTTATCATAACCAATACTTTTAGGAAGTTTCTGTGAAGAAGTACGGGGATATGAGGTGTAACCCTCAGAATATAAATTCTGAGCTATTTGCTGGGTTTTTTTAGGGTTAAATCTGAAAAGAGAGTATGCTTCTGATTGGAGGGAACCTAAATCAAAGGGCACTTGAGGAATTTTATGGGTTTTTTTGAGGTTAATCTTTTTAACCACCGCAGATTTATCCCTACATTCTGCTAGAATCTCCTCTGCATCCTGCCTATTGAAAATTTTTCCCTTCTTATGATCTGCAATGATATCAAGTTCAATATAGGCTTTTATAAGCCAGTAAGGTTCTGGTACAAATTTTGATATTTCTTTTTCTCGATCCACCAGTATTGAAAGAGTAGGGGTTTGAACTCTACCTGCTGAAAGCTGTATATATCTTTTAGTGGCTTTCATTACAGCATCAGTGAGATATTTAGATATATTAACTCCGAATATGAAATCAAGGACATGACGAGCAATTCCACTATCGACTTGATTAAGATCTAATGGTATGGGATTTTCGTACGCGTTTAAAATGTCTTCATTTGTAAGGGTTGAGAATTTCATTCTAACAGTATTTTCGAGGCTATCAGAACCGCAAGCATATTTTAAAGCATTGTATCCTATTAATGTTCCCTCTATATCATAATCACATGCATGTACGAATTTATCTGCGCCTTTTGAAAGTTTTTTTATCGCATCTACGTAATTTTTGGTGTATTTTTTGGTTTTATCTTTTTCGTAGAGCGGCACCCATTCTAAATCGAATATTTTATTTTTTCTTTGGTTTGCTGATGCTAGAGAATATAAATGTCCAACTGCAGCTAATACTGTAGTTTTTTTGCCATTTTCTTCCACTTCGTAGTAGGGAACCCGTTTATAATTTTTTTTAACGGTTAAACCTGGTAATGCGGCGGATATCTTCTCAGATGCTTTAGGTTTCTCGCAGATTATGATTTCATGCATGAATATCACTCAAATTAAAATATACAATACTATTTTTTAATGATGTAATATTATTAATTTACAGTTAAATTGTAGTATATAAACTTTGTATTTGATAAAACTATAAAATCTATTTGATCTATTTATAAAATATTATAGTTGTTCATTCGAAATAAAGAATTTAATCTTTATATAAATTATTGTGTAATATTAATAAGTTAGTGAAAGTTTTCTAATAGGAGAACTATAATTCAGAGGAATTAAATTGTTAATAGGCGTAATATCTGATACTCATATACCTGAAAGAGCAGATGAAATCCCAAAAACTGTTTTTGAAGCATTTAAGAATGTGGATATGATTTTACATGCTGGAGATCTAGTATCTATAGATGTAATAAATCAATTAAAGGAATTAGCACCCACCATATGTGTTCAAGGGAATATGGACCGATACTACGGCTTAGATCTTCCAAAAAGAAATATTGTAACAGTGGAGAAATTTAGAATAGGCCTTGATCATGGAGAGGTTTATCCTAGGGGAGATAAACAACAATTGAAGTATATTGCCCTGGAAATGGAAGTTGATGTTCTGATTACGGGACACACTCACTGGGCATTTATAAATAAAATTGATAAAATCCTACTACTAAATCCTGGAAGCCCCACCGTTCCCCGCACGTCAGATCCGACAGTTATGGTTCTTAAAATAGAAGATAATATAATTGATAGTAAAATAGTTAAAATTGGAGAATCTAGTTGTAAGATGTTTAATTATAAAGGAAAGAATATAAAATGAGTAAAAAATGGGATAAAGAACATAAACAAGATGAATATTACAAGAAGGCGAAGAAAGGAAGTTATTACTCTAGAGCCTCCTATAAACTTCTTCAGTTAAATAAAAAATTCAGAATTATCAAAACGGGTGATTACGTAGTTGATTTAGGAGCTGCTCCGGGAGGATGGTCCCAGGTGGCTTTAGAAAAAGTGGGGGAATATGGTTTAGTGGTAGCTGTGGATTTGCAGCGAATCAAACCCATAGAAAATGAAGGTAATTTCGTTGAAATAAGGGGAGATTTCACCGAAGAAGAAACAGTTAAGAGAATCGAGAAGGTTTTGAGCAAAAAAGCAGATGTTATCCTGTCAGATGCATCCCCTCAACTTAGTGGTATTAAAAATCTGGATCAATTGAGATCTCTGGAGCTCGGAGAAAACGCACTTATGATCAGTCAATCCATCTTAAAACCTAATGGAATTGTGGTTATGAAAGCATTCCAGGGTGAAGAATTTGAGAATCTTCTAAAAGAAATTAAAGAGGATTTTAAAACCGTTAAAACAACTAAACCTCCCTCTTCCCGGAAGAAAAGTGTGGAAATGTATGTTTTAGCTCGAGGATTTATAGGTTAAAAAATATTTGAATTTAACTTAATTAACTAGTTCCGATTTTAGATTGTAAATTGCTAAGACTATCACGAGCAGTCTGAAGCTGTTGTTGGGCTACATCTATCCTATTCTGTATTATAGCCGGTGATTTATTAGATGTTACTGCACTTTCTGCTTCTGATATATCAGTTTGAGCTTGGATTAACTGTATTTCAGCATTATCATATTGAGCGGTTAAATTTTTATCATTAGCCTTATCCACGGTTACTTTCGTCGAATTATACTTCATTTGAAGATTAGAGTAATCCGATTTTAAAACAGCTATTTTATCATAAGAAGTACCACTGCCTACATTGGTATTTATAGTTGATGAAATGGCTTGGAAACCTAAATATCCAAGTACAAGAAATGTCACTAAAATCATAATCACTCCTAAAACAGATATGGTCATAGAAGTTGCTTTAAATAAATTTAAACGTGATCTTTTCAAATTATTCTCCTCTATTAGAATGTTATTAAATGGAAATGTTTTTGAATCATATTGGTATTCAAATAATAGTAAATAATAATAAATAGTTCATTAATATGATTTGTAGTATATGATTATTTAACTGATCTTTTAACTAATATAAATTAGTATCTATCATATATTCCTTAAAATTTTATAAAAATTATTAGACATCTAAGTTTTATAAATTAATAAATATAATTTTTTCATGTATCCAAAAACTTTTTAATGCACTGATGAGATATAAGCCATTTAATCATATTTAATTCTAATCAGAACATTCTCATTAAATATTTTTTAGACATCTTAAATTTTAAATGAAGGAGAATATTTCAAAAATGCCAACTTCAGCAGAAGAAACAACCGATAAAACAAAAACCTCAGTCGCGAAATTTGAAGATTTCTTCAGCAGTGATAAATACAAAGATAGAGTCTTTGAAGCTCTGGAGAAATACCCAGAACAGAGATCAGTAGTGGTAGATTACTCGGAACTGGAGATGTTCTACCCGGATCTGGCAGATCTTTTAATCGATAAACCAGAAGAAGTTATAAAAGCTGCTCAAAAAGCAATAAGTAACATCGACCCTCTGCGTAAAAATGCAGAGATTAAAATTCGCTTCGAGAAAGTCAGAAACAATGTTTCATTACGTTTCCTGCGAAGCAAATACATCGGTAAATTCGTGGCTGTGGATGGTATTGTGCGTAAAACTGATGAAATTCGTCCCAGAATAGTGAATGCCTTNNGGAGGAGAACAACCCCGACAGATTTCAGTTATATTAGAGGACGACTTAGTTGATACATTACTGCCGGGAGACATTGTTAGGATAACAGGCAATCTTAAAACAGTGCGGGATGAGAAGACTAAACGCTTCAATAATTTCATCTATGGGAATTACATTGAAGCATTGGAACAAGAGTTTGAAGAATTACTGATAAGTTCGGATGATGAAGAGCAAATAAAGATTTTAGCAAAGGATCCTAAAATTTATGATAAGATTATTAACTCCACTGCACCTTCAATACAGGGATATCGTGAAGTTAAAGAAGCCATTGCCTTACAATTATTCGGTGGATCCGCCAAAGAATTGGAGGATAAGACTCGTATTAGGGGAGATATCCACATATTAATTGTGGGAGATCCTGGTATTGGTAAATCGCAAATGCTTAAATTTGTGTCTAAACTGGCACCTAGAGGTATATATACAAGTGGTAAAGGAACTAGTGGCGTAGGATTAACTGCTGCAGCTGTTCGGGATGAATTTGGTGGATGGTCTNNGATCATTATAAATCTATCGCGGAGCAGATAAATCTTCCTTCGACAATTTTATCTAGATTTGACCTTATATTTGTTATTGAAGATAAGCCTAATGTTGAGAATGATAAAAAACTCGCTAATCATATATTAAAGATTCATAAGGATAATTCTATACATTTCGATATAGAACCTGATCTTTTAAGAAAGTATATAGCTTATGCAAGACGAGATATTAAACCTAAACTTACTGACGAGGCAATGACTGTGCTTCAAGAATTCTATGTGGGAATGAGGAAGAGCGGTGGCGATGATGAGGATTCACCAGTACCTATAACTGCTCGTCAACTGGAAGCTCTTGTGAGAATATCAGAAGCTCATGCTAGGATTAGACTTTCTGATAAAGTTATGTTAGAAGATGCAGATAGAGCCATCAAATTACAGCAGAAGTGTCTTAAACAAGTTGGACTCGACCCCGAGACCGGTAAAATTGATATAGATAAAGTTGAAGGCCGTATGCCTAAATCAGATCGTGAAAAGATTAGACTTGTACCCCAAATTATAAAACAATTGGAAGATGAGTTTGGTGGAGATACTCCTAAAGAAATATTATTAAATGAACTTTCAGATAAATATAATATAGATGAGGAGAAGGTTGAAGAATTATTAACCAAATTGAAAAGACAGGGAATTATATATGAACCTAAACATGGTTATTATAAAGTAGCATAATTATATGATAAAATAAATTTTATTAAATATTATAAAAAAATCCAAATACGAATTAATATTCCCCTAATAAATTTATTTCTTTAATTAAAGGAGGTATTATTTTATGAATGATTATAGTGAATTATTAGACAGAGCCATAGATCAATTACCAAAGAAAGTACTAGAGACTAAAAGATTTCAAGTTCCCAAGGCTTATTCCATGATTCAGGGAAATCGAACAATTATTCAGAATTTTTCCGAGATAGCTGATGCACTTAATCGGGACCCTCAGCACATACTGAAGTTTCTCTTAAGAGAACTCGGTACTGCAGGAAACTTAGAAGGAACTCGAGCTATAATGCAAGGAAAATTCACCCACTATCTCATAAATGATCGATTAGATGACTATGTGAATAGATTTATAATGTGCCACGAATGTAATAGACCGGACACGCGCATTATAAGGGAAGACCGAATATTCATATTGAAATGTGAGGCNNGTAGTAGATTATATTGAATAGTAAAATATTTTGTCCCCAATGCGGGAAAACTGGTGTAAAACTTTTCAATGGTCTCTGCCGTTCTTGTTTTATAGAAAAAACTAGTTTAATCCATGTACCAGATGAAATGGATGTCATCATCTGCACTCAATGCGGATCAATCCCAAAAAAAGGCAGATGGATTGAATCTGATTTATCCCTAGATGATATAATAATAGAAACCATTTCACAAAACATAGAAATTGATGAATCAGCCTCTGATGTGGATTTATCGATAAAAATTCTTAATGTTCGTGGTTCAATTTTTGATTGTCAAGTGAAAGTTAAGGCCCAGTTTATGGGAGAAATCATAACTCAGGAGTTCTTCTCGAAAGTCAAAGTTAATAAAAGTGTTTGTTCAATTTGTAGTAAGTATGCATCGGGTTATTATGAGGCTGTTATTCAAATGAGGGCTGATAATAAACTTCTTTCTGCAGAAGAGATAAGAACTGCAGATAAAATTATAATAAATAAAATTGAAAAACTTTCTAAGAAAAATCGGATGGCTTACATCTCCCAAAGAGTGGAGTTAAAAGAAGGGATAGATTACTATGT
>PMNN01000098.1:0-213 GCA_003161815.1 Methanobacterium sp.
ATTCCTTATAATTAACTTTAAAATGAAAAAATCTGCATAAATCAAATTAGACTATATCTAAGTAAATAAAATAAATTTATCTTTAACTGCTAAAATCCAAAATAAGGAATTAAACCCACTAAGGAGAATATTATAAATAAAAGGAGATAATCAAATGACCGAAGAAGAAAATAAGAGAGAATATGGCTTAGCTACATTAGGATTACATGTAGG
>PMNN01000098.1:242-5045 GCA_003161815.1 Methanobacterium sp.
TCTCGTTACTGAATATCACGCGGATTGGTGATAACATCGTTTCCGCCAACAACCTCTATGGTGGTACATATCAGCTTTTTAACTACACATTTCCAGAACTAGGTAGAAAAGTGAATTTTGTAGAATCTACCAATCTGAAAGAAATTGAAAACGCAATAACCGATAAAACAAAAGCAATTTTCGCTGAATCAATAGGTAATCCAAAGTTAGATGTTCCTGATTATGAGGGTATTGCAGAAATTGCTCACGAAAATGATATCCCTTTTGTGGTTGACAACACCTCAGGAGTTGGTTTAGTAAAGCCCCTGGAACTTGGAGCAGACATACTTGCAAATTCAGCCACAAAATTTATAGGAGGGCATGGAACCTCAATTGGTGGAGTAATAGTTGATGCAGGGAAATTTAATTGGGGTAATGGTAAATTCCCACAATACACTGAACCGGATCCAAGTTACCATGGTCTNNCTGCAAGGACTGGAAACCCTGGATTTAAGGGTGAAAAAACACTCAGAAAATGCTTTTGAAGTCGCGAAATTTCTGAGGGAACATCCCAAAGTAAACTGGGTAAATTATCCCGGATTAGAAAATGATTCAAGTCATGAAGTTGCCTCTAAATATCTGAAAGGTGGTTACGGAGCTCTTATCGGATTTGGTGTTAAAGGTGGTTTAGAAGCTGGAAAACAATTCATTGAAAATGTGAAAATTCTCTCTCACCTAGCAAATATTGGAGATGCTAAAAGTCTGGTTATACACCCTGCATCCACTACACACCAACAATTAACTCCAGAAGAACAGGAAACGACCGGAGTAACTCAGGACTTTATCAGATTATCTATAGGGTTAGAGAATGTGGAGGATATCATTGCAGATATTGATCAATCCCTTTCCAAAATAAAAGTGTAATTATAAAGAATATTCAACTACTTAATTTAATTCAAAGGTTTTATTAGGAGGTAAATGATAAAAAAATATGGAATAATAGAATTAGTTAAAGTAATTGGAAATTTGAGGACGAAAGATGGGAAAAGAGTCAGTAGGAATTGTATCAACGCAGTATTATAAACCCTCTGATGCTTTGATTTTAGAGGGAGGAGAAAGGTTAGAGAACATTACCATAGCTTATGAAACTTATGGTAAATTGAATAAGGAAAAAAGTAACGCTATAATGGTCTGCCACGCCCTTTCAGGAGATGCTCATGCAGCTGGATTGCATGATGGAGATTCAAAACCAGGATGGTGGGATATTATAATTGGCCCCGGTAGATGCTTGGATACTGATAAATATTTCATAATATGTTCTAATGTTATTGGAGGTTGTAAAGGATCTACGGGCCCCTCCTCCCTAAATCCTGAAACTGGTAAACTTTATGCCTTGGATTTTCCAATTATAACTATTAAAGATATGATNNATGGTAAGAATGGCTATACCTATAGCTACGTCAGCATACTCATCTCCACAGCAGATAGCATTTAATGAGGTGGGTAGAAGAGCTATTATATCTGATCAAAATTGGAATCATGGTGAATATTATTCCCTTCAATTTCCAGATAATGGCCTGGCACTGGCACGTATGATTGCTCATATCACTTATCTTAGTAATGAATCTATGTATCAGAAATTCGGCAGAAGACTCCAGGATAAGGAAGAATTCAGTTTTGATTTCTCTACCGAGTTTCAGGTGGAGAGTTATCTTCATTATCAAGGGAGCTCTTTCACTAAAAGATTTGATGCTAATACATATCTTTACATAACTAAAGCTATTGATTATTTTGATTTAACTATTAACGGTTCATTATCAGAGGGTTTAAAGGATGTTAAAGCTAAATTTCTAGTTATTTCAGTTGATTCTGATTGGCTTTATCCTCCATCACAATCAAAAGAAATTTTAATGGCTTTAACTGCTAATGAAGTGGATGTCAGTAATTTTGAAATGAAATCAAGCTATGGACATGATGCTTTTCTAATTGAAGGCGGACAACTTAATTATGTTATTGAAAACTTCTTGTCTGATATCCAAGTTAGAGACGTGATGAGTCAATTCGTAGCTAAGATTAGAAAAAATTCAAGTATCGAAGAAGCTGCTAAATCCATGATTAAAGATAAAATCACCCACATCCCCGTGGTTAACTCGGAGGATAAACTCATAGGTATCGTCACTGCATGGGACATATCCAAAGCCGTTGCACTTAAATATGATAAATTAGAAGATATAATGACTAAGGATGTTATTAAGACGCGTCCCGATGAATCTATAGAATCTTCAGCTCAGAAAATGAGGAAATATAATATATCATCTCTTCCCGTGGTGGATGACACCGGAAGAGTAATCGGTATCATCACCACTGATCATATAAGCACTTTGATGGCTGGGAGCAAATAATTGGGATATTATAATAGAACTCCCTTGAAATTAATTATTTTACTTAAAGGATCTCTTTTCTTAAATTTTTAAAATTTTAAAAAAAAGGAGTGAGATTAACTATGGTTAAGATTTATCTTTATGAATTCACAAAACAAATGTGAGGTTAAAAAATATGATTTATATGGATCATTCGGCAACATCACCAGTAGATATAGAAGTACTGAATGCTATGGAACCCTACTTCGTGGATTCCTATGGAAACGCCTCCACACTGTATTCCCTAGGTAGAGAAGCCAGAAGAGCCATGGAATCCAGCAGAGAAAAGGTAGCATCCATAATAGGTGCAAACACTGATGAAATTATATTCACCAGCGGAGGTACAGAATCCGATAACATTGCAATTAAAGGCATTGTATATAGATTTAGAAGACGAGGTAACAACATAATCACCAGTAACATTGAACATCCAGCAGTTGATGAAACTTGTAAATATCTGGAGAAAAACGGATTTGAAGTTACCTATTTACCCGTAGGAAAGGATGGAATTGTTAACACGTCCGATCTGGAAGATGCCATCTCTGATAAAACTATCTTAATCACGATTATGCACGCCAATAATGAAATCGGTACTATTCAACCAATTAGAGAAATAGGTGAAATTGCCCGTGAAAATAAAATTTACTTCCACACGGATGCTGTGCAAAGCGTGGGTAAAATACCAGTAAATGTTGAAGAGCTTAACGTGGATATGTTATCCCTATCCGCCCATAAACTTTATGGACCTAAAGGTATTGGAGCTTTGTATATTAAAAAAGGTGTTAACGTAGAGCCTATTATTCACGGCGGTGGGCATGAGAAGGGTATCCGACCTGGAACAGAAAACGTTGCTGGTATTGTAGGATTGGGTAAAGCTTGTGAAATAGCTGAGAATAATCTAGAGGAAGAAGCCCAGTATTTAACCACTATGAGGGATGAATTAATTAGAAGGGTGCTTTCTGAGATTGATGAATCTTATCTTAATGGACATCCTACTAAAAGACTGCCTAATAACATTAACTTCAGGTTCACTGGTATTGAAGGGGAATCATTAGTTTTACATCTTGACTCTAAGAATATAGCTTCCTCTACTGGTTCTGCTTGTTCTTCTAAGAAATTAGAAGCATCTCACGTGTTAATGGCTCTGGGACTTGAGGAGGTACAGGCACATGGATCACTACGGTTAACTTTGGGAAAAGAAAATAAAGTGGAAGATATAAATTATGTAGTAGAATCAATAAAAGATGCAGTTGACACTTTAAGGAAAATGTCTCCATTATGGTGTCAGGCAGAGGTGTGATAACATATGTACAGCGAAAAAGTGATGGAACATTTCTCTAATCCCCGGAATGTGGGTGAAATAGAAGATGCAGATGGTGTAGGAACCGTTGGAAACCCTGTTTGCGGAGATCTAATGACTATTTATATAAAAGTTAAGGATAACATTATTGAGGATATAAAATTTAAAACTTTTGGTTGCGGAGCAGCTATAGCAACCAGTAGTATGGTAACTGAGATGGCTATGGGTAAAACTATTGAAGAAGCATTAAAAATCAGCAGAAATGACGTGGCAAATGAACTGGAAGGTTTGCCTCCAGTTAAGATGCATTGCTCTAATTTAGCTGCAGATGCCCTAAAAGCTGCTATTGATGATTACAAAAAGAAATTAACAGCTAAAGAATAAAAAAATCTTAAATTGGACTAAAAAATTTTTTTTTATGTTATCAATTTTTTTTTACAAAAATTGCCTATTTTTTTTAATCTAAACGTTTAACTGCTTCATCAAATAGTATCATTGACTTATCTAAAATTAGACGAGTGGCATAATTGCAGTTATAACGTAAATTAATAATATTACGGGCTCTATCTTCACTTCCAATCATCATAAGGGGATAATTCCTACAAACTTGGGGTCTACTATCATATATCCCACATCTTTTTGTTTCTAAATCAAGGAATTTACAAGGTTTATCTTCTTTAAATCTAAAATGATCTGGATAATGTTCATTAGGAATAATTTCAGATTCTAGTTCTGTGTTGAACATAATTAATAGTTTTAATTCATCTTTATGGATGAATAGTGGTGAGGATTCACTACAGCATTTACCGCAGTAATTACACCACTCAGGGTGCATTGATGCCAATTCGGAGTTTGAAGGGCCTTGAAAAAGCTTTAAATTAGTAATTTCTGCTAATTCTATTATTTCCTTAAGATCAGTTTTAGTAACACCCATTTTTTTATATTTTTTCAATGTTCTTTTCTTTCTTAAAAGTTTCAAGACATTTTTTTCAAGGATACTCATTTCTAATATGGTATTATTATCCCCATCTTCAGATTCTAAAATTTTCCTCTTAATATTCTCAAATAAATCCTTATCTATCAATAGATCTCTTAACATATATT
>PMNN01000045.1 GCA_003161815.1 Methanobacterium sp.
TAGTCCTTTTTGATGATATAACTAAGAGTCTTATTGAGGATTATCTGGATCAAAGAAGTGATGATAGTGAATATCTTTTTATAAATCGTTATGGGAATCATCTTACTGCCCGTTATCTGCAGATGATGATTAAGGATTACGCTAAGGTTGCGGGTATACGGAAAAGGGTGACTCCCCATATTTTACGTCATTCATTTGCCACTCATCTTTTAAAGAATGGAGTAGATATTAGGGCTATACAACAGCTTGAGGGACATTCAAATTTGAGTACCACTCAGATTTACACAAGTGTAGATATGGAAACGTTGAAGAATGTTTATGACCGTGCTAAGCTAGTTTAAATTGAATTAACAACATTTATCATAATTTATACTTTTTGTTAATTTGGAATATTTTTTTTGAAAATTTTTAAATAATAAAAGTTCTTATATAAAAATCAATATCATTATTCGATAACGTGGTTTGATGTCATTGGAAAGAAAATTCTTTTTGGGGTTCATCCGTATCCATATACTTTATCAAGCTAGTAAAAAAGAGGTATATGGGGTAAAAATCATGGATGAACTAAGATTACACGGATATTTGGTTAGTCCTGGTACTATTTATCCTATTTTACACTCGTTAGAGGAAGATGGCTTTCTAACAATTAGAGAAGAGAATATAAAGGGTAAAATTAGAAAATATTATAGAATAACACCTAAAGGAATAGAAATATTAAAGAAGGCTCGCTTAAGAATCAAAGAATTAATTGATGAAGTAATGGATTAAGTGAGAAAAATTATGAGGAATTTAAGAACTATTTTAAAGGACATTCTACGTAACAACGCCCTTAAATTCATCATAATAATTGGCATAGTGGATCTCTTTGCAGACATGACTTATGAAGGCGCACGCAGTATAACAGGTCCCTTTCTTGCAATTTTAGGTGCTAGTGCATTCGTAGTTGGTTTTGTAGCGGGATTTGGTGAATTGCTAGGTTATGTAATCCAATTTTTCTCGGGATACCTCACTGATCGTGTAAGCACCTATTGGGTCATGCTTATTAGTGGTTACATGATTAATTTATTAGCAGTACCATTAATTGCATTAGCCGGAAGTTGGGAAGTGGCAGCAGCATTAATAATCACCGAACGGGTAGGAAGGGGCATTCGCGTACCTACAAGAGACGTCATGCTATCCTACGCCACCAGTCAGGTGGGGCATGGATGGGGGTTTGGTTTACATAATGCGCTGGATCAAGTAGGGGCAATAATGGGGCCATTGATTGTTGCAGTTATACTTTTTCTACGAGGAAGTTATCAGATGGCATTTGCATTTCTTTTATTACCAGCCATACTCGCATTAATAGTGCTAATAATTTCTAGATTTTTATACCCTTATCCATCTGATTTGGAGGTTAAAATTCCTACATTAACTACTCAAGGATTTAATAAGGCTTATTGGTTGTATATTATTGCAGTGGCTCTTATAGCAGCAGGTTTTGCTGATTTCGCCCTTATAGCTTTTCATTTCCAGAAAACAGGTCTTGTTTCCCCTGCGTTGATACCTATTTTTTATGCTGTTGCGATGGGTGTGGATGCTCTGGCTGCTCTATTATTTGGAAAATTATTTGATAAAATCGGCTTATCCATCATGATCCTGGTGGCTCTTTTATCCGCCCTTTTCGTTCCTCTAGTTTTTTTAGGTGGATTTTATCTAGCTTTCATTGGAATGATCTTATGGGGAGTTAGTATGGGCTCTCAAGAATCCATAATGAGGTCATCTGTAGCTGCTATGACTGCTGTAGAAAGACGTGGGTCGGCATATGGAGTTTTAAATACTGTTTATGGTGTTTCATGGTTTGTTGGGAGNNTTCTCTGTGTTGATACAGATCATATCCATTCCTTTCTTTATCTCAATTTTAAGAGTAAAGGATTAATAAAAAAAATTAAATAAACAACTTTTATCAAATTAAAAAAAACTGCATAAAAATTTATAAGGTTTCTAAATCTAAGTAATTAAGGAACTATCTAAAAATTTCTTATATGCCTATATTTAATGTCTTTTTTAGTATAAAATTCGGATCTAAGACAATTTATATTCACGATGTTCTTGAGTTTATAAAATTAAAGATAAGGAGGAATTATGAATGGAAATTACCATTGACAATTATTTTAAAAACAGATATTTGCTATTTAAATGGCGTTCCAATACTTCTCTGGCTAATAAGGCCGTACTAACATTTATGGTAGCGTGTTTTACGGGCATCATGGCTCAGATAATTATACCATTACCCTGGACTCCTGTACCGATTACTGGCCAAACATTAGCAGTTTTGATGGCTGGTGTAGTACTAGGAAGATATTGGGGCGGAATTAGCCAGTTGATATATGTCTTGGTAGGTCTCTTAGGAATTCCTTGGTTTACGGGAATGCATGGGGGTTACACTTCATTACTAGGAGTTACAGGCGGATATCTTATGGGATTTATATTAGCAGCTCTTTTCCTGGGGTTTTTTGTCGACAAATACATTCAAGCCAGGAAATTTTTTCCAATGCTTGGATTAATGCTTTTTGCTAACTTTATACTCATTTACGTTCCAGGATTAATTGGATTGGGGATTTGGATTCAAAAAACAACGGGTTCTACGCCAGGAATTTGGAATCTGCTTTTATTAGGTTTCATACCATTCATAATAGGAGATCTCTTTAAGATAGCAGGAGCCGCCGCTTTAACTAAAGGTATTACTCCTAAAGAAGCATATAATGGAGAGGCAGATACTGGAAATTTCCAAAACTCAAAAANNATTTGCAAGAATTTGGGATATGGGTTACAGTCCTGGAGAAGTAGATGTTCATTTTATCTAGGATTAGATGGAACATTTTAAATTTTCGGGGAAAGAATTTCTTATAAAAAGCATTTATTGTATTTTTTTTTATCAAATTTAGCCTAAGAACTACTGAAAGTTGGTTATTTATAAAAAACTTTATAAGTTGTCTAAACATTCATCTCTTAATATTTGAGCATCTTCATTCTCGGGATTGATCATCAGAGCTTTCCTTAAACAATCCATTGCTTCTTTAAAACGGTTTAATTCTATATAAGCAACGGCTTTGTTGCTTAAAAATATGTCATTTTTGGGTTTCAATTTTAGGGATTCATTGTAACATTTAACCGCTTCTTCGAATCGTCCGAGTTCCATTAAAGCGTTTCCTTTCCTGTTCCATGTGGACGCGTCGGGTGCATCGTCAAGACAAACCTCTAATCCCCGATCATATGATTCTAAAGCTTCTTCAGCACGGTCCATTTCTGTTAATATGTTCCCGCGGGCATTCCAAACATCCGGATTATTTGGATCGATCACAATTATTTTATCATAATATTCTAGTGCTTCATCATATCTTCCCAGCATTTCTAATATGAATCCTCTCCAATATAGCACTAAAATATTCTCAGAGTTCAATTTTAGGGCTTCATTATTGGTTTTTAATGCTTCTTTTGGTTTATTAGAGTTTAATAGGGCTATGGCTTTATTGTTCCAAATGAATTCGTTTTGGGAATCTAGTTTTAGAGCTTTATCGTAGCATTCTAAAGCTTCATCAAAGAGACCAAGCCGGGAGAGGTTATCTCCTTTGCGGTTTAGAAGGTACACATCGTTAGGTTCGAAGCGCAATGCTGCACTATAACATTGTACAGAAGCATTAAATTTACCAATGTCAAATAGATTATCTGCTCTTTTTGATATCTGCTCTTTTTCATCAATTTTTTTACCCTCCCACTTATTAATGGGAAGTTTTCGGAATCTTATGACTTGAAAAAGAGAATCATCTTTTATATCCGGATAAAGTTTGTGAAATTCAGATTCTAATTCTTGAGCGTTACAAAAACCTTCTTCATGAGCTAGATCATCATTTTCTTTAAGATTTCTGAATTTTAAGACGTCTACATCAATTACTTCTGCTTCAAAAAGCTTTTCACGCTCTTTGGAAATCAAATTCCAGTAACAATGAAGTCTATCTCCCGTTGATAAGGGTTTTTTCCACAGTTGTCTGATAGTAGTGGTTTTTTTACCAGTTATAAGATCAATGTGGTTACTTCCGAATAACAAAATTGCTATGATTGAACCCTCCAAAGTTGAAGATTAAATTTTTTTTTATCTTAAATTTCAATTTTTTATAAAGTTTTAGCAACTAGTATAAAAATAATTTCTTTATATGAGTTCATCGCCAAATTCGGCGGTTTTTAACTTTATATTCCTTAATATTGGTTTAATTTTATTTCCAATCTTTAATAACTCATCACGTGATGGATTAGGTGTTTGCTTAAGTTTCTCATCTAAAACAACTCGATTTCTGAACTGTTGAATAGTGTACAAATCACAATTTATACTTTTTGCAATTTCCACCATATCCGTTATGTTCAACAGACCAGGCACATAGGTGGTTCTGCATTCTAGAAAGGTATCTTTAGCATTATTACAGATTTCCATGCTTTCTTTTACTTCATCACCAATGTCCATCCCTGTTATATCTTCATATTTGGGGAAGGGAGCTTTAATGTCAAGTGCAACGTAATCTAACCATTTAATAATTTTTGAAAGTCTTCCGGGATTAAATCCGCTAGTATCAAGTTTAGTTTTCAAACTTAAACCTTTAGAATACTTTAAAATATCCTTAACATCTTCCCATTGGATTAATGGTTCTCCTCCGGTTATTGTAACTGCATCTATAAATTCTAAAGAATTATTAATTTCTGCTTTAATAACATTCATTCTAACAGGATTTCCTCCAAATATAAGCTCTGGGTTATGACAATAGGGACATTTCAGGATACATCCTCCTGTAAAAATTACTAAAGATATTTTACTAGGATATTCTACAGATGAAATTATTATTCCGCCAATAATCACTTTTTAACACTACCCTATAGAATTTCGGAATGAAAATAAATAGAAGCGAATTTAAAAATTTTTTTTATCTCAAACTCAAATTATTTCCTTTAAAACTTCGATAAACTTTTTATCATCTTCTATGGTGCTAACATTAACTCGGATCCAGTAATCATCCAATCCTCGGAATGAACTGCAGTCTCTTACTATTATTCCATTTTCCATAAGTTTTTTGGTTAAAGTTTTAGAATCCATTCCTGTTTTACGGATATCCAATAATAAATAATTTGCTTTGGACTTTAAAACATTCAAATTAGTTATATTAACGAGTTCATGGTAGAGATATTTACGACTTTCTATGCAAAGTCGCTTTGATCTTTCTATATAATCTTCATCACGCAAAGTCGCAAGAGCGGCGATTTGGGAGAGCCTGGTAAGGCTGAATGCTGGTTTTATTCGGTGCATGTATTGTATGAATTGAGGATTCCCTAGACCGTAACCAATCCTCATTCCAGCCAATCCCATTACTTTGGAGAAGGTGCGTAGAATAAACAGATTTTCATAGTCTTTTAGAAGTTCAACATTATTAACCCCGGCAAATTCATAGTAAGCTTCATCCACCACTACAAGGGCATCAGTGCTCTCTAAAATAGTTTTGATGTCCTTTTTATCAATTAAGCCTCCAGTTGGATTGTTGGGTGTGCATAGGAATATTATACGGGTGCGTGGTGATAGTGCATTTAGTATTGAATCAACATTCACCGTGTTTTGGGGCATATCCCAGCGGGCGAAGATTGGAACTCCCCCATTAATAGTTAAGATATATTCATAGTACATGTATGATGGTATTGGTACTATAAATTCATCGCCAGGATTAATTAAAGTTTTTCCCAGTAGATCTAGTATTTCATCAGCACCATCACCACCCAAAATAACCTGAAATGGAGATACACCTGAATAAGAAGCTACAGCTTCAGTTAAATCCTTTAAATCTGTTTCTGGGTACTGATTTATATATTTAAGATTTTGAGATAAGTTTTCGATAGCTTTGGGTGAGGGACCAAATGGATTTTCATTAGATCCAAGCTTAATTATTTTATCAGGATTTAAACCATATTCATCAGATATTTCTTTTATTGATCTCCCTGGAACATAGGGATTAAGTTCTTCAACCATTTTACGAATCTTTACCATGGTAAATCAACACTAATATAATTATTAATTAATAAATTCATCGTCATTTGCCATATCCGCATATTTAATGGCATTACTTTTTATGGCTTTTATTTCATCAACTTCTAATTTCCGCATAATTTTGGCGGGAACACCTACTATAAGACTTTCTTCGGGAAATTCCTTACCTTCAGTGACTACAGCCCCGGCACCTACTATACTATTTTTTTTTATAGTGGAACCGTTTAGAATGGTGGAATTCATCCCAATAAGACAGTTATCCCCTATTGTTGCTCCGTGCAATATGGCAGCATGACCAATTGATACATACGACCCTATTTTAAGTGGATAGTTTTTAGACGAGTGTAAAACGCAGTTATCCTGAATGTTAGAATATCTCCCTATACTTATTTCCTCAACGTCACCCCTTATGACTGCGTTGAACCATATAGATGATTGATCAGCTATATTAACTTTCCCAGTAATGTGGGAACCCTTGAATATTTTGACGGTGGGATGAATCATTTAGCATCAACTTTTTTTAGTGATAATTTCTGATGGAAAAAAATTTTTATTCAAATATCATATAAGTAAAAATAAATTTGTTTATATTATTAAAACAATTTTATGTAATTGATTATTTATGATCTAGAATTATATGTTGTTGTTTAGGCAGAACTAACTTGTTTGATGGGATATCTTTACTGATTATAGCTCCAGCACCTACCTTTGAGTTTAAACCCACCTTTACACCGGGATTGAAACTGGAGTTTATTCCAGTCTTAACCCCATCTGCAAAGATAACTCCTAATTTTCTCCTTCCAGAGTCTATCCTATCTCTCTTTATAGTTAATTTCACATTACCATCATCGAAACGTAAGTTAGCTATGTTTGTACCGGCGGCTATATTACAATTAGCCCCTATAATAGAATCTCCTACATAAGAGAGGTGATTAATATTAGTATCATCCATTATAATGGAGTTTTTAATTTCAACTGCGTTTCCAATCTTAACTCCATTACCGATGCAAGTGCATTTTCTTAAAAAAGTGTTAGGGCCTATATCGCAATCTTTACCAATGTATATGGGTCCCATAAGGTAGGATCCGGATCTTATTATAGTTCGTTCACCCACAAAAACTGGACCATGGATAGTGACT
Source organism: Methanobacterium sp. (assembly GCA_003161815.1). Classification (GTDB taxonomy): domain Archaea; phylum Methanobacteriota; class Methanobacteria; order Methanobacteriales; family Methanobacteriaceae; genus Methanobacterium_A. The sequence goes on from PMNN01000045.1 coordinate 7,201, forward strand.
CCTTCTTCAATTTCGCCATGAATTTCTGATTCCATTCCCTCTAGATAATGTTCATTTACATCTAGGAGTTCCCAAGGCTTTCCAACATCAATCCATTTATCATTGTACGGCATTCCTAAAACTCTTTCTCCATTGTCCATCTGAATTTTGATTGAATCAGTTATTTCATATTCTCCGCGTAATGATTTGGGAGTGTCCTTTATTGCATTGAAGATATCCTCATCAAAAAGGTAAATACCGGCATTAATCCATTTACTGGAGGTTTCTCCGGGGGCGGGTTTTTCTATTAGATTAGTTATTTTATCACCATCAAGTTCTACCACTCCGAAGGAGGAAGGATCATTTACCTGTGTTAAAGTAAGTATGGATTTAGCACCAGTGGATTTATATTTATCGATTAAATCTCGTATCAATTGAGATTCTACTATTATATCTCCATTTAAAATTATAAAAGTTCCTTCCATGATGTTAGCAGTGGTTCCAATAGCATGTGCTGTTCCTAGTCGTTCTTCTTGAGTTACATACTTTATATTAACTCCTAATGAAGATCCATCCTTAAAATGGTTTTTTATAACGTCTTGATGGTAACCTACAATAAGGGTTATTTCAGATACGCCAGCATCTCTTAAAGCCTCTACATTATACTGCAGTATAGGTTTACAAGCAATTGGCACCATGGTTTTGGGTCGGGTCAACGTAAGAGGTCGCATTCTAGTACCTTCGCCTGCTGTTAATATAACTCCCTTCACAGTAACCCTCCAAGAAATCCCTTGCAACGTTCCATCATTTTCTGTGCTTCTTGGATGGTTTTACCACCTAAAGTAATCCTCAAGTAAGGTTCAGTGCCGGAGGGACGTATTAAAATCCAATTTCCATCCTTCATTGATATTCTAACTCCATCAATTAAATCTATTTTAATTACATTTTCAAAAAGGTGAGGAAGCTTCTTTTTTACCTTCTCCATTATTAAATCTTTTTGAAATTCCTCACAGAATATTTTTTCCCTTAAGGTGGGGAAACTAGGCACATCTTTAAGAAGTTTGGATAATGGTCCTTTATTCTGCACCAATTCTATGACTCTTAGAGCGGATAGCAATCCATCAGGACACATGCAGAAGTTAGGATGTATCCAGGTTCCAGAGGGTTCGCCTCCAAAAGAGGCTTCATGCTCTTCTATGGCTTCAGCCACGTGAACATCACCTACTTCAGTCCTTATAACCTGACCACCTTTTTGTCCCATGCACAAGTCTATCGTACTGGAAGCATCTACTGTGGTGACTACACGACCTCCTATTTCAGATGCTACAAGACTTAGTAATTTATCAAATTCCGCCATATTACCTTTCTCATCTACCGCCACCATCCGATCAGCATCTCCATCATGAGCTATGCCAAGATCTGACTCCGTAGTTTTAACCATTTCCTTAAGTTCCTGTAGATTCTCGTCCGATGGTTCTGGCATTCTACCAGGGAAAAATCCGTCAGGCTGAGAATTCAATGCTATTACTTTACAGCCGGCTTTTCTAAGTAGTAAAGGTGAAATATAAGATGCTGCTCCATTTGCACAATCCACTACCACCTTTAAATCTGGTTTTATATCTACAAAATTCAGCAAATCAGTTATATACTGAGATGATACACTGCTTATGTCCTCTACTCTTCCTATATTCTTCCAGGAGATTTTGGTGAATGTTTTATAATGAATTACTTTTTCTAGAGCCCTTTCTTGATGAGCTCGATAGGCCATACCATTACGGTTCCACACTTTGATACCATTATCCTGCGGCGGATTATGAGAGGCTGTGATCATTACTCCTGCATCAGCTTCTATTTTCATGGTGGCGTACCCTACTAATGGAGTCGGTGCCAATCCAAGACTTAACACTTTACACCCTCCCTCTAGGATACCTGCAGTTAAAGCTTTCTCTAACATCACATTAGAGGTTCTACTATCATATCCCACTACGATACGGTGTCCTTCACCAAGTTGTGTGGAAAGTGAGCGACCAATGTCGAGTGCGAGTTCGGGTGTTACTTCGGTACCTACTTTTCCACGAATGCCAGAGGTACCGAAGAGTTTGGGAGCTTCTGAGTTATTTTTATTAGAATCCATTCTATGCCCCGAATTTAGTTGATNNGATATAGGTGTGGAATGATCAGCTGTTAGGATGAAATAAACGTCTTGGATTTCTGAAATTTTTCTTATTACTTCATCTACTTTCTCTATAAATTCTAACTTCCCAGTTAGATTTCCATCATGTCCTGCCTCATCTGCACCATCTATGTTTATTAAGAGGAAATCATAATTATTTATGGATTCAAGGATGTTTATAGTTATATTATGAAGATTAGTATCCACCCCACCCGTGGCTCCTTCCACGTTTATAATATCCATACCAGTTATTTTCCCGATTCCCTTGATAAGTCCAGTTTCAGCTATGCAAGCTGCATTCAATCCATATTTTTCATAAAATGTCTGGACATGAGGCACAGCACCTGCACCACGAGGTAGTATTATGTTAGCAGGATTTTCACCATTTTCCATTCTTTTCAGATTAATAGAATGGTTTTTCAGTAGTTTGTAAGATTCTTCAACAACTTTATTCAATAGATGAGCTGTTTTAATCGATTCAGGCTTATTATCAGTTGATTGAATTCGTTTCCATTTTTTTCCACTATGTTTAGGATCAGCGTCACTCACCTTATCTGATAAGCCTTTACCCCTTAAAACTAGGACGGCTCTGTGACCAGTTGATTCCTTGAATATTACCTCTACATTTTCATTTAAATCTATAGAGTTTATAAGTTGAGCTATTTCCTTAGTGCCTTCTCTTATTCTTCCAGCTCGCCTATCAATAATAATTCCATTATCATCTGCGGTGGAAAAGTTACATCGGAAAGCTATATCTCCTTCCATCACTTCTATACCAACACCAGCAGCTTCAAATGGTCCTCTACCCGTATAAACTTGATAAGGATCGTAACCTAGTAGTGATATATGGGAAGTGTCACTTCCAGCTCTTATACCTGGCTTTATGGGATCCATGATTCCGCAAATTCCCATTTCTGCCATTTTATCCATATTCGGCGTTTCTGCTGCTTCAAGTGTTGTTTTATATCCTAATTCTGCTAAAGGACGTCCTGCCATCCCATCTATTATCAATATGATTCCTTTCATTATTATCACCTAACTAGGATGATACCTAAAAAAGCTCCACATACGGTTGCTATAAGATTCACATGTTCATTGGTGAGGTACTTTTTAGATTCAAGCACCGCTCCTAATATGCTGTCTACAAAACATCCCACTGTACCAGATATAACTGCAATCTCCAAAGTTTTAGTTAAAACTGGATATATACCTAGAATATATGCGGCAACGCCTATTAAACCAGCTCCCAAGATCCCAGCTGCTGTCCCTAGGATGGATATTCCTCCATCCGTACCTGGTGAAACTTTCTTTAGAGTGGTTATTAGTCGGGGTGTACTAACTACTCCCACTTCACTGGCCATAGTATCTGCAGTTGCGGTGGCTATGGATCCGATGAATCCACCATAGTTTCCGAATGCAGCCATTACAAAAGGCACTACCCCATTAGATACAACATTTCTTATTGTTCTGGTGCCCTCATATATTCCTTTATCTTTTTTGTACTGGTGTTTGTATTTTGTGAATATTAATCCCAATATTAAGAATACGAATATTAAAAAAAGCCAGTTTACGCCAGCTGCGAAGATAATTATGACACCCATTATAATCATGAAGATGGATCCCAGCAGATCAATGGCTTTCTTAGCGTACACTAAAGCCCCTACAACCACCAGCAGGACTACATATTCCAAGTTATAAAACATTTCTTCCCCAGAATTATGTTTTGTCGTCAACCACGCTGGTTTTAACGATTTCAACTCTCTTGAGAGGGTATATCTTTTTAGCCTCGTGATAAATTGTGGAGGCTAATTTACCGGTAACTATGTCTTCAACTAAATCACGGAAAGTTCTATTAGCAGCTGCTTCCATTACAATTTTTTCCATAGTCTCCCTGATAAATTTTTGCTGGGAAGATTTAGCTCTTTTTATTGTGATCGCAAGCACATGAACTTTCATTTTCTTATTATCTTGAGTTGTAACTGGGGCGATAGCATCTATACGACTAGTTCCTCGTCTAATCATACTTCTAACATAATCTGAGGTCACCTGATGACCTACAAAGTCGGTATTAGCGGTTTCTCCTGCAACATCTTTAATCTGGAAGAATAGTTTAATGTATTGTTTGCTGAAGTCTCCAGAAAGTTCCCTCATGGATGATTCTACTCTTCTTTTTATTAGCATATCAGGATCTCGTGCAGGAGTAGTGCCAATTTCTGCATCACCAAACTCCTTAGGAGTCATTATCTTGTACCATTGCTTATCTTTCCATGTATCTTTTACTCTTCTACGTCTTGCTTTAGCCATATTTATCACCTTAAATGCATGATTTATTATAAAAGAACTCTATGTCTTAGATAAATATCAAAAATCCGTGTTTGAGTTCTTTAAATAGTATGAAATCTTTTAATTTATACTCTAATTTGATGCTTTATAAATATTTGTTATAAATAAAGATCAATTTAAAACAGAATTTTGAAGTTAAAAAAGTTTCTTTTTAGAACCCGCCAGGTTTTATTGATTAGAAATAATTAGATTTCATCTTATATTAGTGTTTAGGTTTTCTTTATCTTAAATTCTAAAACTATATAGTACTAATAAAATTATTTCAAACAAAACCATCTTATTAAAATCAAAACTTATCCCTTCAAATTTTCAGCAAATAATTTAGCCTTTTTAAGGTCATCTTCATTAGGTCTTCCCTTATTAATACCGCCAATGATTTTAAGTAACCCATAAGTGTCAAAACCTTTGCAGGTGAATTGTCCAATGACTTCAAAGTCTTTTTCANNACCCAATAATTGTTTTAATGAATCATTAAAACTCGCTTTACCCTGACCACTAGTAGTGAAAACGAAGGCTTTTTTATTTTCCATCTTTTTTAAATTTTTGATAAATTCAACAAGTTCCTTACCAGGCTCCCCATGATAAATTCCTGATCCAAATCCAACTACTTGATATTTGTAGATGTTGTCAGGATCAACTAACTCGTAGTTAAGCACATCAGCTCCAATACTATCAGCCATGGCCTCAGCCACTTTTTGAGTGTTTTCATGATGCTTAGAATAATAGATTATTAAAGTTTTCATTTCTCATCACCTGTTTAAGATTCTTATAGTAATCAAATAATTAAATATTGTATTTTAAAATATATCATTAGCCATGAACTTCTGATGATTAATAAATCTTCTAAGAACATCTTCTACAGACCCAGCATCTTCCACGATTTTCTTACCAATTTGTTTCAACTCTGGCTTAGCCCTTAGACCAATTTGCAGACATATAATTACATTACAATCCTCTATAGCCTTTAATGATTTACGCCACTGATGTTTTTCACTAGTTATTTTCAGAGACTCTCTTTTCTCTATTAATCTCATTTCATATCTATTAAATTCATATATCAGGAATTTTTGGGCTTTTCCAAAGTGTTCAGTAAATTTTTCATCATCTGAGACTGCAACTGCTATTTTCATAATTATAAAACCCTTTGATGAAATTTTTAAATTAGATTTAAACCTATATTATTTTATTTATTTAATATTAAATAAAAACAATTTTTTGCAATTTTAATTGGTAAAAGAACT
>PMNN01000099.1 GCA_003161815.1 Methanobacterium sp.
GGTGTATACGTGGCCTTTCGTTAAGGAACCACTAGCTAGTGTTATGGTTAAAACATTAAGATTGTAGGAGGTTTTGATTGTTATTGAGGTTCCGTTACTATCAGTTAAGGTTATATTGTTATATGCTATTTCATTTGGTATAGGTTCACTGAAGTTGATGGTTATTGTTTTTCAGTTAAATGGGATTATTAAAATAGATTTAAGCCTGTAATATAGTTTCCCACAGATATGGAATAATTAGCTTCAATAGTCGCTGCAATAAATAGTAAGACTATTGCTATTGCAAGCAATGCTAGGGAATCCTTTAATTTCCAATAATGTTCATTTATAGGGTTTTTCCTTTTTAATACTGCAATAACTAGGGTTGTAAGCCTGAATCCTGCTGCACCGGATATAATAAAGCCGGAAATTTCAAATATGCCATGGGGCAAAGTGTAAATAATAAAATCATAGGGATTACTAACTCCGAAATTGTTAATAATACCGCCATGTGTAAAATATCCAATAAAAGCTCCGTAAATGAATCCGTTTGAAGATAAGGTTACAGCGGGAATTATCCCAATTATTCCACCAAAGTATGTAATAAGCGCAGCTTGAAGGTTATGCTTGAATATTGAAAGTGTATTTATTTCAATATGAAATCCATGAAGTACCTTAACATAAAATGTCAGGAAATTTCCGGTAAAACCTGATGAAAAATAACCAATAAAAAGACCTATTAGTAAGGGTACAAAAAATAGGGTTACTGAAATCTTTAAAATCATCTTATTCCGCTTATAAAGACCTATAAAAAACCCTAGGTATTTATTTTGAAAATTATTATCTGAAATCATTCTAGACATAAATAATAGTTCTCCCCATTTTCTATGTAATTATTGGTTTATATTCTGTCCATTTTTCAGTTCAATGACCATAAAATTNNCAAGAATTGTTCACTGTTCTAGCATTGCCCCTAGGAAACAACCTTTAAAATGATAAAAACTGCCTGATAGATGATGCGAGAAAAAAAATCTAATTTATAAGTTTAATCTTAGTCAATAAAAAAAAATAAGAAAATTATGCTTTGTTACTCAATTAAGATACATTCCCATGGTTGAGCTTCGGTATCTATGACGGCGAATAAATCTGTTTCAATATCCTGGAATAGATCTTCACAACTGAATTTTAGATCTGCCGCCTTTTTTACAGAATATATCTTGCCTCTTCCACTTTTAACGACTATGTCACCCTCTCGAGTTATGCCCACTACTGTTTGTCTTATTTCTTTAGCCATTATAATCACCTTCTCCTAAAAAAACTTTTTTTTAAATGTAACATATTACAATTTTCTATTGATCTACATATTTATCTATGGATTCATTAAACAAATTTTTTTGTTTATACTCCATTTCATATGTATTATCACTAAATATATTTAGTCTGATATTTATTCATTAAAGAATTTTAAATTTTTCCAATCCATATCAAAAACACTCGAAAAGTAAGTAGTTAAAGAAATATTGGAGATGAAGATAGCGAACACGTTATCCAAGTCTGGAACATCTTCGTGTACCCTGGATATCATCATTAGAGTTTCTCTGNNTATTATAGTTTTGATGAAATAGGGATGTCCCAGTTTTACATCGTTAATAACTTCTGTTAAACTGTTTATTATGTTTAATTCATTATCCTTAAGTTTTATTGAAGGTGTAGTGATTATCCGGACGCTAACTCCCCGATCTTTGGCTTTTATTATCTGATCTTTAATAGTCCCTAATTCATCGGGAAAATAAAGACTTCCCATTAACATTATCCTTTTTTTAGCGCCGGACATAATTTCAGCAATTAGTTGGAGTAGAGTATCTAAATTATGTATGATCCTAACCTTGGGGATTTCATTTTCTAGAACACGATCATAGGTCATGGATAATTCAGAAGATATTCTATCTATATCCGTATTCATCAGTGATTTATGTTCTTCAATAACCTCTCCGGGATATTTGGGCAATATAATAGTTGGCCTGCCTTTTTCGATGTTTATCCAATTATCAGCGGCGAGTTCTTTTAATACTCCATAAATTTTTGTACGTGGAACTCCAGATTCCTCAGCAATGATGGATGGATTGGATACACCTGTTGTCATAAGCGCAGCATAAGCTTTAGCTCCGTAGTAAGTTAAACCAAGTTTTTGTAAAGTTTGTAATGTAAGTTGATCATGAATCATAATTACTAAATGTTTCTTATACCCTTATAAAAGTTACAAAAAATTTAACTTTTCCAACATCCAAATCATAATATATACAAATGGAAATTGGAGATATAAAAGATGAGTAAATATGAGGAAAATGAAGGTCCTAATGAAGTATTAACATCAGATAACGCTGCATTGCTACTTATTGACCATCAGGTGGGGTTGATGCAATTAGCTCGTGACATTTCTCCAGAGCAATTTAGAAACAATATCCTAGGGCTGGCAAAAACCGCTAAATTATTTGAACTACCTGTAATATTAACAACTAGTCGTGATTGGGGTCCTAACGGTCCTATTCTACCTGGACTTAAAGAATTATTCCCGGATATTACGGTAATAAGACGTTCTGGTGTAATTAATGCATGGCGCTGGCCGGAATTTCGTGAAGCAGTGGATTCTTTAGAGAGAAAGAAGTTGATTATTGCAGGTATGACTGATGCAACTTGTTTGCAATTTCCAGCTCTTGATGCTATCTTGGAAGGTTTTGAAGTCCATGGAGTGATTGATGCTAGTGGGGCTGTTAGTAAACTTGAACGGGAAGCAACTATATCGGTGTTGAGTCAAGCTGGTGTGAAAATACGTAACTGGTGGTCGGTTGCTGCTGAATTACAGGCGGATTGGCGTCGTGATGAAGCCAAAGGATGGCCCATGGCCATGATATTCAGAGAACATCTCCCTAGCTGGGGATACTTACTTGATACTTCTTCAGCATATGATAATGGAGAGATGGTTCCACCTCCAGAATAAAGTTTAAAGGAATTTTATTCAACCTATTTTTTTTATATAATTCCATTTTCTTTTAAAATTGAGGTCATTTTCAGGGATCATATAAATTATGTCACTTATACCCTTGCATAAGTTACAAAACTTTTATTAAAATGAATCATCTAATTTATAGTAACAAGAGGTGATTTTAGTGAGTGTGGAAGAAAATATGCGTTTAATGAAAACATTGGATGATGCTTGGAANNTTCTTCAAGACATTTCCAGACAACCATGTTGGAAACGACCCTTATAGGGTTCTATTCGGTCAGGATGACTGGACATGTTCCGTAGCTATATTAACAGGCACCATGAAAGGGCCCATGAAAACTCCGGATGGTGAAATCCCACCAACCAACAAAAAATTTGAAGTTAAATTCTGCACTGTTGCCCATTGGAGAGATGGTAAAATCATTGAAGAGAATCTTTTCTATGATCAAGTAGGATTGATGAAGCAAATCGGTCTCATGTAAAAAAAAAATATTTTTTGATTTTCTAAACAAATTAAAAAAAATGGAGAAGAAAAATTTTGACAGAAAAAACCAAAAAAATAATCAAAATAGTTAAAAATGGTCCTTTTCTGGTTTACGGTGGAATTCCACTGATTAAACTAATAATCAGTGAAGATGATTCAAGATATCCCTATGAATGGCTTGAAAAACAAGCTTATCCTCAAAAGGAGGAATATGCACTTTGTCGATGCGGACAATCCGAAACCAAACCATTCTGCGACGGTAATCATGAGAAATCCGACTTCAAAGGTATTGAAACCGCCAGACGAGAATCTTATCTGGATAATGCTAAAGAAATTAACGGACCAGACTTAATATTAACTGATAACCACGATTTATGCAATCACGCTGGTTTCTGTGACCGTGCTGGTGGAATAAGTAACCTTGTACTGCATTCAGATGATTCACAGGCCAGAAAAACTGCCATTGAAATAGCTGGAAACTGCAACTCCGGAAGATTAGTGGTCTGGGATAAAGAAACCAGAAAACCTATAGAACCAGATTTTCAACCTAGCATAGCAGTTACAGAGGAACCTGAAAAAGGAGTAAGTGGTCCATTATGGGTTCGAGGAGCTATACCCATAGAATCTGCTGATGGATATACCTATGAAGCTCGAAACAGAGTCACATTATGCCGTTGTGGTAAATCTTCAAATAAACCGTTCTGTGACGGAACCCACATAATGACTGGGTTTAATGATGGAGATGAATCCATTAAAAAATAATTTTAGAATAAGGTTTCATAATACTTTTTTTTGGAGTGATGAAATTAAATTCAGGTTATGATTCATCAAAAACCATTCAAATGGGAAGATTTGCTGTGGATAATGTTATGGATACTATCTTAGATTATTTCTGATTTTATATTCCTGAGAAATCGCAATTAGTAAAACAGCTAAGTGTATGAGAATTATAGAACTGTTGCAAGTTGTATTTGTGGACATAGTGTTTGTTGTGAGCCAACCCATCGTCAATTTCGCTTTTTGCTGAGTCTTTCCTGATAAAAACTATCGAATAAAGCAAGAGTGG
>PMNN01000076.1 GCA_003161815.1 Methanobacterium sp.
GTGGATGACCGGCTATTACAGTTAAGGTTTGACGGGCCTGTTTTACGCCAACCAAGAAGTAAAAACCAATGATCATTTATTTTATTTAAAAGAATTTTTTTATTATAAATGAAGGAGGGAATTTTTTTAAGTGAATGAAAGATAAATTATAAAAAAAAATATTCTGGAAAATTAATTTAGGAATATTAGTATTACTATTGAATAGTAAAAAATCAAATAAAAAAAAATCGGATATCCGAGTATTCTGAATCCGATAAAAATTAAAATAACGTCAAATATTTCTTTTTCAGATCCCTTAAAGTACCCTTAACGGTACCTTAACAATTTTTATAATTTGAAAATTTCTTTAATAAAAGTATTACTAATATATGAAATTTAATAAATCTTTACAATTTTTTTACACTTAATCCTGGAATGATAAAAAAAATTCATGTAGAATTGTTAGTATTTGATTTAAATATTCTGATTATATTCTCTTTTTTACCCCAGAAAATAATTAATAATAAGAGCAGCGCGTATAATACGAAAATAGGAAAATCTAATAATAGGTTAGGTGTTGACGTATCGGTAAGTAGTGACGGCACATTACCAAATCCCCCACTAGACGAGTTAATAATCAATGCTACGAAGATATTATTTGCTATATGCACTCCCATAGCTGTTTCCAGCCTATTTTCTCCCAATGTTATTATACCCAGTGTCAATCCGATAATAAACACTTGTAGTACTATATCGACGCTTGACATGGTATTTGAACCGTTAGTGTAATGAAGAAGAGCAAAAATTATTGAAGTTGTGATTAAGGGTATTACTGGCTTTTTTGCTAATAATCCAACATGCAGCCTCTTAATTCTTATTCTTCCTATCGCTTGCATTAAATATCCTCTGAAGAATAATTCTTCAAAAGATGCCTGAATAGGAAACACTGCTAAACTTATAATAAGCCAGATTAGAAAAGTTTGAGGATTGAAAGTTACATTTAAATTAGTAGGATTGAGTATTAATGAGATTACTAAGCCTAATGTTAGTAAACCAAACCAAATTCCGGCTCCCTTTAAAACTCTCCTCCAACTAAAATTAGAATTCGTATTCACTATGGACATGAACTTCCGTTCATTTATAAAACGAACTCCAATGTAGAGGAATAAAATTGAAACTATGCTGGATAAGCCAAGAAATTCAATAGATTGTAGTGGATCTGACAGAATTGAAACAAGATAGTATGCATTTCTGGTATATATAAGAAAAAGTATCAAGAAAATATACAGCGTGAACCAGGTTAAAATAATTGTTATAATGTATCTCCACCAATTATTTTTCCCCTCGGCGGCGTTATCTAAAAAAGTTATCCTAGACATAATAATACCTTGATTTGATAAATTCGTTTAAAATTAGATTTTTTAATATTTTTTAATGAATAAAAAATAACATTTCTTTAGTTTTAACCTTGTTTTTCTAAATAAACACTCTATTATATAATATTAACTGAATTAAAATATCATTTCTTACACAAAGATTCAAAAAAATAATAATAAAAAAATTGATTTCAATGAAGGAATCTAAGTTATCATGGCATCCAAACCTATATGCCAAACCCCTGGACTTCTGGATTTAACCCTTCTTTTATCCAATACTTTAACTTCTCGAGAACCAGCGGCTTTTCTAACTCGTTTAATTGGTTTATCAAAATCTCGTGAGAATTCATAATAATGTAAAACCCCGCCCTTTTTAAGGGATTTGATAGCTGATTCCAAGAATAAATATGCGGTTCCGGGGAGATTCATTATTATTCTATCCGCCATTACATCTTTATCCTCTAAAAAATTTTTAACATCACCTAATATTGGATTAATCGTTCCCTGAAGCTTATTAAGATTGATATTCTTTTCCAGATAATAAATGGCATCCGGATTAATATCAATCGCGTAGATTTCCACTATCCTCTTATGAGCGATAGCAATGGAGAATGGTCCTACTCCCGTGAACATGTCAATAATTGTTTCACCATCATTCACTTGATTAGTTATTCTTTCCCGTTCTGTGGCTAGTCTGGGACTGAAGTAAACTTTACGAACATCCATCATTAACCGAGACCCGGATTCAGTGTGAATAGTTTCCGATACATCTTCTCCCACCAGATATTCTAACTCACGGATTCTAATAACTCCTTTTATGTTACTATTCTTCCTATAAACCGTTCTTCTTTTAGTGAAATTCAAAGCGGCCTCGCCAATCAAGTATTTTTCATCCTCTAATTCCACTGGTACTTCCAGAATCACTACATCCCCAATTATGTCAAATGATTTCTTGATTTCCATTATTTTCTCGGAAGAGATTTTATTCTTCAAATAATCTTTAAGACTTTTAGGTTCTTTCTTCTGTGATTCAAATTCGGTTTCTATAATTTCAAAGGAGGATAGATTTAATTCCTTCATCATTTCAGTGTCAAGTTTTTTGATGAGTGGTATGAAAACAAAATCATCGGAGCGTTTTATTTTAAACTCATGATTAATGAGTGAGTATTCTAATAATATTCTCCGGATTTCATCAGCATGGTTTTTGGGAATTTTTAAGCCTATCAATTCAAAATTTCCCTCCTTTTATGACTGTATTATTCTCTATTCCATTTAGATAATTTAAGTAAATAGATTAATATTTGTGAAACTTTTATTAGTCTAAATTTTTAATTTATTATCATGCAAAATAAAATATGGGTGAGTTAATGCTTTATTTTATTGGTTTAGGACTTTATGATGAAAAAGACATATCACTCAAAGGAGCTGAGATTTTAAAGACTGTGGATGTTATTTATGCTGAATTCTACACTGCATATCTTTTCGGAAGCAGCATCAATTCTCTAGAGGAACTTTTAGGCGTGGAAATCGATGTTCTAAATAGAGAAGAGGTTGAAGAGGAGAATATTCCCCTAATTGAAGCAGAGGACAAAGATGTTGCATTTTTAAGTGCTGGAGATCCGTTGATTGCTACCACTCATTCAGATATGATGATCCAAGCCAGGAAAATGAATATAAAAACAAGAATTATTCATTCTGCATCCATAATATCCGCCGCGCCAGGAATAGCCGGATTACAAGCTTATAAATTTGGGAAAGTTACTACTATTCCATTCACTGAAGCTAATTACTTCCCTCATTCACCTTACCTGACAATTAAAGCTAATTTAGATAATGGAATGCACACACTAGTGCTTCTAGATATCCAAGCTCATATAAACCGTTATATGACTGCCAACCAGGGATTAGAATACTTGATGCAAGTTGAGGATGAACTAGGGAATAATATTATTTCAAAAGACACATTAGCTATAGTAGTGGCCCGTGCAGGTGCACCAGAACCTATAGTGCGTGCTGATAAAATAAGAAATCTTCTAGAGGAAGATTTTGATGGTCCACTGCATTCACTTATAATACCTTCAGATCTACATTTTATGGAAGCAGAAGCACTGGTGGTGCTGGGAGGTGCATCCCCAGAAATCATTAAAAATACATTATAAGAAGGGAAATAAAAAAAAAAATCCTAATTATGAGGATCTACCTCGAGCATCTGCAAATTCATCTGTAAGTTAAAAATTTAATATTAATGGAAATTTAGAGTTTTAATTTAATTTCTTTTCGCTCTTCTCGCTAGTTATATTGCCTTTATCTATGAATTCACATTTCTCCACGTTTTGCAGGGGAATTAAAACTTTTTTCATTCCAATCTCCAGTGTACCGTAATCTACTTCAATAAATCCCCGGACTTCATCGATTTCTATGTTCTTCACTCCGAATTCACCTACACGAAAATTGTGCACGGATTCATTAATCATATTAATTTCAATTTTATCTATCATTTTAGTCATAAATTAAACACTCTCCAGCTAATATTATAGCTTCCATTTGAATTAAACTTTCTCAAGTCGTTAAATAAATATAAAAACATTTATATTCAAAGTAAGATCCTAAATTTTATTAAATAGAATTATAGGGGTTAGTAAAAGAGGAATGATGCATCATGGATTATATAATAAACGCTCAGAACATCACCAAAGATTTTGATGGGTTTAAAGCTGTGGATGGACTGAGTTTACAGGTTAAAAAGGGTGAAGTTTTCGGTTTTCTAGGTCCCAACGGAGCGGGTAAAACCACTTCCATCAATATGATAGTGGGCCTTCTCAAACCCACAAGTGGTCAAATATTAATTAACGGTGAAGACGTGCAAAAGATAGATAAAGGATTAATTGGTATTTGTCCACAGGAACTGGTTCTTTGGGATAACCTCACTTGTAAGGAGAGTCTCACGTTAATAGGGGACATGTATGAGGTTCCTAAAAAAATATTGAAGCAGAGAGTAAATAAACTCTTAAAAGATCTTCTCTTAACCTATAAAGCTGATACGGTGGTTACTAAACTTTCCGGTGGTATGAAACGCCGGTTAAATCTAGCATTAGCATTAGTTCATGAACCAGAGATAATTGTATTAGATGAACCATCAGAAGGATTAGATCCTCAATCAAAAAGAGTTCTATGGAATTACATTAAATCCTTACGGGATGATGAGGGCAAAACAGTAATACTAACTACTCATCTCATGGATGAAGCCGATAAACTTTCAAATCGTGTTGCCATAATCGATCACGGCCAACTCATCAGATTGGACACTCCTGAAAACCTTAAAAAAGAGATTGGAGAAGGAGATGTGGTGGAAATGAAACTTTCTAAACCCCAGATGAATAATGAAATAATTAAATCCTTGAAAAGTATCCAAAACATATTATCAGTGGTTGAAGTGGATGGAGTCATTAATTTAAGGGCTATGGATGCTGTAAGTAAGCTTCCCAAGATAATGGACAAAGTAGAATCTGCGGGAGTGCAAATAGCAGATATTTCTGTACGACAGAATACACTGGAAGACGTTTTCATCGAATTAACAGGGAGTAGCTTAAGGGAGTAAAAAGAAAATGAAGTTTTTAAGCATAGCCATTAAGGATTTGAAAGAAATATTACGTGATAGAAGAGGATTTTTCTTTATACTGCTTTTCCCCATGTTATTTATGCTTGTGTTTGGATTTGCCTTCGGAGGTATGGGAGGGAACACTCCCCATAATCTTGCAGTAATAAACTATGATCAAGGCTCCGTTTTACCTAATAATCAAAGTGTTAACTTTGGAAATAATCTAACCCAAATTCTGGAGAATGCGAAGTATCCGAACAGTAATGTATACGTATTCAACGTTACACAACCCAGTGAGAGTAACGCTGATCAACAATTAAAACAGAGAAAAATAGATGCAGAACTAATTATACCACAAAATTTCTCACAAGCCAGCGTTTCTTTAATTAATAACACTATTTCATCAACCACAAACACTCCATCTGCCTCATCATCAAACATTACCTCCACTCTCATAATTCGTGGTGACACTGGATACATTAATTTTGGCACTACTCAAGGTATTCTAACGGGAATCCTATCCCAATATAAGGATGAAATAGTCATCGATACTCAAAACAATGTTAGGGGTACACCAGGAGCACAACCAACTGAGTACCTCAATAGTAAGGTGGAACCTATAGCTGGAACCGGGGACTATACCACCTTTGATTACCTTGCCCCAGGAATGATAGTATTCGCCATTATTCTATTAGCTACTACAGTAGCAGCCAGTTTAACCAGAGAAGTGGATAAAGGAACATTAGCCAGGCTCAAACTATCAAAAATGAGAGGGTTCGACTTATTATTCGGCGGTCTCATCCCCTGGTCCCTGGTTGTTGTAGCTCAAGTAATAATTCTCTTAGCTGTCGCTATAATCATTGGATTCCACTGGCAGGGTGGTTTAAACTCAATTCTTCTAGCCATTCTTGTGGGTGTTATTGGAGGAATAGCTTCTATTTCTTTAGCAATGATAATTGCAGCATTCGCCAAAAACGATCGACAGGCAGCTAATCTCGGGACATTAATTACTGTACCCACAAGCTTCCTAGTAGGAGCATTCTTCCCCTTACCCCAAGAACCAATCGGAACCTTCATGGGTCAATCCTTCCAAATCTACGACTTCATACCCTGGACTCACACTCTTAATGCTCTGCGATCCGTCCTCACCTATGGGGGTGGATGGAATGACATTTCTTTCCAAGTTGGCATAAGTGTCTTGTTGACCATAATATTGTTTGTAATAGGTGTGGCATTATTCTCCCGGACTAGGTTAAGGGCTGAAAGTTAAAAATGGGATTAGAAAAAAGAGGTTTTAGATAAATATGACATCTGAAAAACATGGGCATGTCCATCATAGTAAATCAACAAAAGATATTTTAAGTGCTGATAAAGTTCTTTCCGAAGCAGGATTAAAATCCGGTGATGTTTTCCTTGATGCAGGCTGTGGAGATGGCTTCATATCCATAGCTGCCTCTCCCTTAGTGGGAGAGGAAGGGAAAGTTTATTCTATTGACGCGTATCCTGAATCGATTGAAATATTGAAGAATGATGTTCAGAAGAAAAAAATAAAGAATTTAGAAGCTNNGCTATTGTTGCAGATTTAACAAGTGAAATTCCTTTAAATGATGATTCAGTTGATCTATGTGTCATGGCCAATGTACTTCATGGTTTTGCGGAAAATAATGAATTAGATAAAGTCCTACCTGAAATTAAAAGAGTTATAAAGTTGGGTGGAATTTTTTCAGTGGTTGAATTCAAAAAAATAGAAGGGACACCAGGACCTCCATTTGATGTTAGATTAAATCCACAGGATGTAGAAGATATACTTATAAAATATGGATTTGAGGTAACTGAGACAGTTGAAGTTGGCAAATATCATTATCTGGTTAACTCAGTGAAAAATTAGTGAAAAAAAATTCTTAACATTAAATTTTTTTTTATTCTATTTTTTTAATAAAGTGGAGTATATTTATCCAGGAAATCACTGTAATCCCTATCCACTATTCTTAAGGCGGACATAGCCTCAGGAGATGAGCAACATCTTTCTTCAACGAGATTCCGTAATGTTCCATTCTTAATGTTTTCTCTAACTTCTCTTAAAACAAAATCCATAATCCGTTGATTATAATTTTTTAACTCTTCCAAGCTGAATTCGTATATTTGATAATTTTCAAGGTCATAAATAGTGTCAGGAGTCATCATTAAGCCTAATTGAGCATAGAAATCACAGCTAACTTCTCCAAAAAAATCAACACCTAGATAGGTTAATAAAGGTATAAATGATGTTTTAACAAATGGAAAATACAGTGCAGTGTTGGGATTTATAGTATCTCTAATATTTACTGTCATGTTAATCAGATCTCTTGGCCGTTTTAGTAGTTCTTCTGAATTTGCAATCATTAAAACTTGATTCCCTAATTTTTCAAGTTCAAGTGCACATTGAGTCCGCAGTTCAAGGTATTTAGAGCCGTGAATCACTGCAATTCCAGTTTGTTCACTTTTCTCTGCCTTTTGTATGGTTCTGTAAACTGAAAACTCAGCAAGGGGTTTTGGCACGTCATATGGCATGGGTTCGTCTTCAATAAAGGGTAATGAAGAATCCATTCTTAATATATTGGGTGTTTTAAGTTCTTTGTACTTACCCATTCGTGCCGGGCCGTCGTGTACTGTAA
>PMNN01000195.1 GCA_003161815.1 Methanobacterium sp.
AACACACAAAAGGATATGAGCGATTATTTATAATTCTTATATAGTTCACTTTTTAAATAATTGGACTACTCAAATTACCTTGATATTGTTATGTGGGTTTTAGCTTCCGTGGCGTATAATTGTTGATTTAGCAAGTGATAAACCTGATAAACCTGATAAAATTGGTTCTGGAGTTTCTAACGCTGAAATTACAAGAAAACTTAATGCAAAACGAAAGATTTGAATCTATTAAGAGATTATTAAAGACTTATGAAGGTTTCAGTCTAAATGGTAAGTGATTCCTTGTGGAATTACTGAATAAAAGAAATTAAATTTAATGAAGTTCATATTGTATATTAATAAAAAAAATTGGGTGATTCAAAAATGGTTTATGTGATTTCTATTGGTAAGGTTAAGAATTATGATGAATGGCTGCCTACATTTGCGGAGGATGGTCCTTTACTTAAGGCTAATGGTGGAGTGTCTGCTCGTGCTTTACAAGGTTTAGATGATCCTAACTTAATTGTTGTGATAAGTGAATGGGAGAATATGAATGATGCCAAAAAATTTGCTGAATCCGATGAATTACGAGCTCGAATGCAGGTAGGGGGAGTTATTGGAAAGCCTGAAATCTACTTTTTAGAAGAAAAATTAGTATTATTTTAATTTTCATTTTATATTTTTTTATTCAATTAATTTAGATTTTTATTTCCCTGATTTTCATTATACTCAAATTGTAGTTTACCCTCCTTCAGGGTACTAAAAAATTTGGTTTTTTTTCAACCCAGAGTTTCACTCTTAAAGTGGACTTTTACTAATTTCCGATTTCCCAGAGGGTAAAATATAATTATAAACTCATTTTAATGCTAGATCCAGTATTTCTTTCAAGTTTTTTATAATGAAATCTACAAAATTACTTAATTACTATTTAATATTCATTTTTATCAGATAACCAAAAAAATTAATTATTTTTTTTTAAAGTCTAGGTTATTCCTATTTACATAAAATAACTTTAAATATTCATTAATTCATATTAAAATGTATGAAAGTTGAGACTGAACAGAAAATCTTAACAGCAGCTTTAAAAGTTTTCTCTGAGAGGGGTTATATAGGTGCTAGAATTAAATTCATAGCCTTAGAATCAGGTTTTACAGAAATGACAATATTCAGGATATTTGATACTAAAGAAAACTTATTTAAAATGGTTTTGATTACAAACCAGGAAAGAGTTTTAAAAGAGTTTAATTCAGTGCTTTCGAATCATGATTACGAATCTCCTAATCAAAACTTGGCCACCATCATAAAACATTTGGTCACTTTGGTGGATCAAAACTTTGAATATGTGAACATATTAATTAAAGAAAGGAAAATGATTTCAGACTCGGTTATTAAAAGATTTATCAGTCATCTTACCCAGTATTTAGATAAATTATTTCCCGAAACCGATGTTGATCATCAAATAATAGCCTTCAACATATTAAGTTATCTTTACTTCATTATATTCGATAAACGTTTGGGTAACACCCTTGAAGACCGTGATAAAGCTGTGGAAGAATTCATAAAGTATATAAAAAAAAATTATAAACCTTAATCCTCTAAATTTAAACATTCATGTATAAACTAAGTTTTTAATGCTGATATTTTCCCTTTATCTATAATTTTATAGGATATATTTTCAGTTATGCATGTACTAATTCCTTAAAATCTATGGATTTTCGAGTTCCTTAATGCAGGCATGGGTGAATTTATTGGAAAGCCTTGAAATTTACTTTTTAGATGAAAAATTAGTATTATTTTAATTAAATTTTTTTTTCATTTAAAAATGAGTATATTATCCTTCTTCTTTTTGATTCTTTGCTTTCAGATAATTCTTTCTGATTTCATCTGCTAATTTTTTATCATCTATAATTATTGGCCCTTCATATCCGCAGTCGTAACATATCCATAAAGACCACATTACAGGATTAACCCATTTTATATTATTAGAACCACAGTTGGGACAGTATTTAGCTTCAATTTTCATTTAAACATCCACCTTTCCTTATATTTATATAATATAATAATAATTTCACCAAATTACATTTAAAACTACAAATTAAATTAATTAATTTTTTTTAGGAGTCATTTAATCCTATAATATTTTCTACATTAATTAATTCCCAAACGAAAGATTTCTCTTCAGTTAATAGGGATTCTAGTGATTCTCCAGGTGAATGGCCAGCGGCTAATATTTTTGATGACAAGTTTTATTATTGCGCATGTTGATGAAATATTTCTTAATTCTGTTTCTCGGTATTTTCAATAACTTCCTGTATATTGCCTTGTAATGTTACAAATTTCTAATCGGTTAAATTATCACTATATTTTTCTATTTCCACTTGCTACTTTAGGGTTATTACTTAATAGTTCCATTTTTTTTACCGTATTTAGTTGATAAAAAGTATAGGAACTTCCCGTCGAAAACATATAAAAATGGTGCAATATCAGGATATTCACCTTGAAAAGCGATTCTACATAGATTTTCACACTGATCAAATCATCATTTCTTTTTTATTTATTAATGGTATTTGTAGATATTCATAATTGCATCAACTCCTACTATTTAATATTAATTTTTGAAGTCTTTAATTTTTCTGTTCGAATTAATATCCAATAATTATATTAACATGCTTCTAGCAGAGTTTATGGGTATGAGAAGGATTAATTTAATTTAAAATATTGATTGAATAAAAGCATTAATTAGTTAAGTATTTAAAGTTAATTTAATCTAATTAAAGTTAAGTTTTATTTTAATGGGGAGGGATTTTGTTGGGGGATTCTGAGTTGTCTGGTAATTATATTAGCAAAGCTCGTCTTGAAACATTAGTGGATGGGATATTTGCCATTGCTATGACTTTACTGGTTTTTGATTTACCGATACCTCATTTTAATCCGCCGTTAACTAGTGTAATTTTCCAAAATTCTCTTTATAATCTTTTACCCATCATTATCTCCCTGATTTTAAGTTTCATTTTGTTGGCCGTGTTTTGGAGTATTCATCGCCGTATATTTATTCAGATAGAAATGACGAACAGCCCTTTGTTGTGGATAAATATTATATGGTTATTATTTATTGTTCTGGTTCCTTTCACCGCAATTTTAGAAGGGGAATACGGACGACAATTCATCCTAGCGAGAGTTATTTTCAATTTTAATATGATTGGAATAGCATTGTTTCTTTTCCTGAACTGTTACTACATTAATCATAGTGATTTAACCAATGAAAATGCAGACCATGCTAAATTAACCTCTAGTGAAAGATCTAGTTTACTATTTATAGTAATTGCCTTACTGGCATTGTCCCTTTGCTTCATAACCTCCCAGTGGAGTTTTGTATATATACTAATCATCCCTTTAGAGTTTTTAATAGATAAATTATCATAGAAAAAAAATGTAATCAACTTCTTCATGGAAAGTTATACGTCGACGTATACTTATTTTTTAAAATTGCAAATTAATAATAATTTATCTAGTCTATGATGCTGAGCTCCCATCTAAGATTTGAGATTAAAAAAAGAATCAGAAAACTAAAAACCCATTAAATTCCATCGGTTTTTGTATCATTGATTTATGAACTTAGATCTATCTAACTTTTAATCAATCCAGAAATAGATTAATAATGACATATCAAACCATGTTTAATATTTATCCCACTATTTTATCTGATAATATTATCTTAATTTTCCAATGAGTTAAATTAGTAAAAATTCAAGAATTAAATAAAATTTAATTAGATTTAAGTCTAATCTGGTCTAAAATATATCTTAACGCCGCGCTGCGGCTGCCGCTTGCTCTTTTTTTTCCTTGAGAGATTAATCCCTGTTTTTCTGCAAAATCATCCAAATAACGTATTTGAACTGGTGTTAGATAATTGGTCATTTTAACCAGCGTTGTATTATCATACTGTTCGCGGTGTTTTTTCAGTACTAGATCTATTATCTTTAATTTATCTATGACTTTCTTTGCATTAGCTTTGTCTAAATCCTCTAATTTAACATTTTGTAATTCTTCATAAACATCCTCTAATTGATCTATAGTAGAATCGTTAATTTTCCCTGTACTTAGTAATTCTTCAAGAACAATTGTTAATTCATCTTCAACATTATCTAATATTATTTTTTCAGATTCTTTCATAGTCATAATATTTTATTCCTTTTTTTTAATTTATCCATTTTAAGAAACAGCACAATCATTCAAAAAAAATAATTAAGTTATCCCTTGATTATTGCCATGATCTCTTTTATAGGTGATCCTTCACATTGATCTTTTAAACATTGTACTGCCTTTTTGACCTGGTACTTGAAAACTTCTTTATTTTCACATATTGCTAGGGATAGATCACCTCGCAATATTCGAAAGTTGCCATCTTTTCTGGATTTACCCATATTTGAAGGTAAGGTTCACAAAGAAAGCCATCTATGTAGATGAAACCAATTTTTCCCATTNNCCGATCCTGTAATTCTAAAAAGTTTTTCAAATCTTCAAATTTTAGTTCTTTTACCATTTTTGCTCACCAGACATTTTTTTTTCTAATTATTTTTTTCCTTAAAAGTATCTTAGAACAGTTTTAAAATAAAAAAAGAAAAAAAGAATAAATTTAATTTTTTATTCTTCTAATGGTATAGTATCTAAAATATCCCATCCACAGACGAAAAAGAAACCTTTTAATTCGATTTCGTCTTCTTCTGTTTTAGGATTTTTATTCTTCCTTTTAGACGGTGCTAAATAAAAGACTCCGCAACTTTACCTTTAGGTTTCCTGCCCAATTCTTNNTGCTTTTTGAAGTTTAATTAGTTTTTTATTCCTTTCACTAAAACGATCTAGACCAGGCCCGCAACTATTTAAAAGATTTTCAGCCGCATAAGGGTCTAAATCTAACATTTCAAGGGTAGATTTAACAATGCGGAATCTTTCGCCTTGTTTTAAACCATTCAAATCTATTATTGGTTTACTTCCAACAATTTTTATATCTTCTTTTGTTTCCATTTTTTTGCTCACCAAACATTTTTTTTAAGTATGATCAAATTCCTACACATACTGCTAAGTGCCTCATACTATATAAATCTATTGAGATATAATAATAAACTTTATAAAACATGCTTAAATAAAAACAGTATGGGAGGTTTTATTAGGTTTTCAAAATGCTCACCAAACATTTTACCTAATAAGACCTTCCACCCCCCCCCATTATTATAAAAAAAACCATACAAAACTAATTATTGTAATACTTTATTAATTATTAAAAAGATAGTTAAGTCGTTCTTTCTTGTAAAAGACAAATTATGAAGATATATAGGACAAATCAGTTATTATAGAGTTTAGGAAAGGAAGCAGAGGATTATATGACCTTTATTCTCTCGCTAGTTGCCCCTATTTAGCGATTTTTTTTCCCAATGGGTTTACGTTTTGCTCACTCGCTTGCACGCATTAATGATTTTTTGAGAAAAAACGCGTTAGTGATAGTTATTATCAGCTTCACATCATGAACGCAAATTAAAGGAAACCTCATGATCTGGTTACTCCAAAAATTTAATCAAGAATTAATTAGACAAGGATAAATTTAATTAACATTTACTTTTAGTTAATTTTTTAAGTAAAAGATTGATATAGCAAGCAAGGGTTTATCACCAGCTTGATATCATAAGCATAGATTAAAGAAACAGTCTAAATGGGAATTAGATTAATACGATATTAAAAATTATAATATTTTTTACTGGAGGTTTATTTTCATGAATAAGTCTAAAAGTCAAGATGTTTACATGCCTACTAAACGTCTTGAAACATTAGTTGATGGAATATTCGCTATAGCCATGACTTTACTAGTTTTAGGTTTAACTGTGCCACATATAAACGTTCCATTATCGAATACGGTAATTCAAGAATCATATTATACTCTTATACCTAATCTTTTTTCCTTTGTTTTAAGTTTTATCTTATTAGCAGCTTTCTGGAACCGTCATCATCGCATGTTCAATCAGATAAAAATGATAGACAGCAATCTACTGTGGATAAACATAATATGGCTTTTATTCATAGTTATGGTTCCATTTTCAGCATCCTCAATCGGTCAATACGGGGATTATACACTCCCCTGTGTCATTTTCAATCTTAACATGTTGTTAATAGGATTATTCCTTTATCTGAATATGAACTATGCTATTAAAAAAAATTTCATGAATGAAGAAGCAAATACAACCATAATAAAAAAAAGTAAAAGAAATAATGAAGTATTCATAATAATAGCCCTAATAGCAATTATACTATCATTTCAAATCACCAGTAATAGTACACTAACCTATATATTACTCATTCCACTACAACTCGCAATTAACAGGTTCACTAATTAAAAAAAAATTTCTCATTAAGTTGAGCACTCTAAGTTGAAATATAAAGCTTGAATTATTTCTAATCTTATAAAAAACTTGGCATAAAAGAATATGAATAATTCAGTTAGTTATATATGTCAAAAATAGACTTAAAAGAGAGTTATAAGTCCTCATGCATCATAAATCAGCGGAAAAAAGATTGAGGTTAAGAATGTACAGTAAT
The DNA here is from genome assembly GCA_003161815.1 of Methanobacterium sp. Taxonomy (GTDB): domain Archaea; phylum Methanobacteriota; class Methanobacteria; order Methanobacteriales; family Methanobacteriaceae; genus Methanobacterium_A. The sequence continues at coordinate 6,568 of PMNN01000195.1, forward strand.
TTCATAAAAAATAATTTAGAAATTATATTTTTTATAACATTGTTATTGTCACTATCAGTTATTATTTGGTATTCAAAATTTTATATTATAACTGGACTTCAGAATATTATCACTCTGTATGCGGTCATTATAGCCTTGGGAACTGTTATATTAGCTACAGTGACTAATAAAAGGAGTATTAATGAAATGAAAATTGCAAGTGAAGAAGAAATTTCTCCATATATTGTTTGTTATTTTGAGTTCGTCGAATTCAAAGAAGAACCCATAACAATGCTACATTGATACATATCTACTTAATACAATGAGAAGTTCAGAGAAGAATCATGTATTATTTCGAAAGAAAGTGCAGTACAATTAAGCTCCCAATTTGAATTTATTTATCGTATGTTGATTGTATGTGTGTGTATTGTCCT
>PMNN01000031.1 GCA_003161815.1 Methanobacterium sp.
CTCATGATCCTGTCAAAATTATGCTGGTTAACACCAGTTACACTACCTCCTTTAATGTACTTACGTAGTAACATAGGAAAATTTGGAGGTATTTTAGGGTTTTGAGGAGGATATTGGGTTGAATGAACCCTTAAACCTGCCTGAAAAACCACATCTACACGGCCTTTGCTTGGTACGTGGAATCTTATGAGTACTGTGTCNNAATAAACATATTTGGAGGTAAAAAATTATGGATGTAGATGCTAAAGTTACGATCTTACATGTAATTGGAGGTTTAATCGCAGCTTACCTATCATTTAGATTAACAACTGGATCTATATTTGGATTCAGTGGCGAAACTGTTGCATTACTATTGGCAATAGTGATCCTTTACCTATGTGGACAGGTTTCAGAGAGACTACTTGGTAAAGAAGAAGTTGGAGGATTTAAGGGATGGTTATGGAGTGGAATTGTACCATTTCTAGCTGTTTGGTTAGTTGTATGGATACTTCTTTTCAACTACAACCCTGTTCCACCAGTTAAAGTACTTTAAATAATTAAATCATTCCTTTTTTTTAATTTTTTATAAGTCTAATTAATTAAATTCCTTTTTTTAGCTCAAATATAAAAATTTTTTTTTATTCTATCATTTTTTTTTAAATGAATTCTTTTTTATATTTAATTATTTTTTCTTATTTTATCTAATCTATAATTACTATACAAATATAGTATCAAATAGTAAAGATTTAAACCTAGTTTGTTACAATTCCTTAATTAAATGCTTTTGAAAATGTGATATTAATGCCTGTTAACCTTAGGATAGACATACAAAAGAAAGGCAGAATTATGGCCATAATAATAACACTCGTGTTATTATTCTTTTTAACCTATTATTTTCAATTTCGTTTCGGTAAAATCCCGATTTCTCATTTATCCAGTTTATCCTATTATTCCCAGAGTTCGTTAAATCCGTCATATTTATCCTATATATCCCTTATTTTAACTTCTGCTTGGTGGAAGAAGAAAAGGATATGGTTTGCACCTGCATTTTTAACAATCATTCTGGTCTTCATCCAATTTGTATTTGTAACCTTCGGCTCTCCCCGGTATACGGATTATTTTTCTATCGTGATGTTCATTTTCGTGATTGTCATAATTGCATTTTTAAGTGAGAGAATTGAGAAAGTCAAAAGTTTAAGCAACTTGAATGAAAAACTTGACAAAGAAAAGGAGAAATTAGAGGATGCTAACAAAGAATTAGATGCATTTGCATATTCAGTTTCACATGACCTTAGAGTACCACTTAGAGCTATAGATGGGTTCTCACGTATTTTAATCGAAGATTATGAGGATAAACTTGATGAGGAAGGTAAAAGACTCATTCACATAGTCAGAGGAAATACCGTGAAAATGGGTCAATTAATAGATGACATTCTTCAATTATCCCGGGTAGGCCGCCAGGAGATGAGAATGTCTAAAATAAATATGGAAGACCTGGTTCGAAATGTTTTTGAAGAATTAAAATTGTCAAGTGATAGGAATATACAATTAGAAGTAAAATCTCTTCCAATAGCTCATGGTGACAGATCACTAATACAACAAATTCTTATGAATCTTATTTCTAATTCCATTAAATTCACTAGACCTCGGGAAACTGCTGTAATTGAAGTTGGCGCAGAAAAGGGTAAAGATGAAAATATTTACTACGTCCGTGATAATGGAGTTGGTTTTGATATGAAATATGTTAATAAACTTTTCGGCTTATTTCAGAGGTTGCATGGTCAAGAGGAGTTTGAAGGAACTGGTGTAGGGCTTTCCATTGTTCAACGCATTACTAGAAGACATGGTGGACGTGTTTGGGGGGAAGGAAAGGTTGATGAAGGTGCAACTATCTATTTTACTTTACCTGGGTGAATTATGAACTTTAATGAAGTACCGTTTACAGGAATTTATATAGTAGTAGAATGAAGATTAAATGATTGGATATATAAATTTTTGAAGGAGATCCCACTATGGATTTAGATGAAATAGAAATTTTACTAGTGGAAGATAATCCCACTGATGCTGAACTTACTATAAGAGCCTTAAAGAAGAAGAATTTAACTAATAACTTAGTTTGGGTTAAAGATGGTGCAGAAGCATTGGAATTCCTATTTGCAAAGGGATCTTATTCTGAACGGAATATAGAAGGAATTCCCAAGTTAATACTTCTAGATTTGAGGATGCCTAAAGTGGATGGACTTGAGGTTCTCCAGAAAATCAAAAAAGATGAAAGAACCAAGAAGATCCCGGTTGTTATTCTAACATCGTCCAAGGAAGATGAAGACATTGTGGAAAGCTATGAATTAGGAGTTAACAGCTATGTTAGCAAACCAGTAGAATTTGATGAATTCACTGAAGCAGTATCCACTCTAGGTTTATATTGGATGCTGTTAAATAAACCGCCAGAATAGCGTGAATATATTAATATGGGGGAGAGATATGGTGGGAGAACTTAAAATATTAATATTAGAAGATGTTCAGTTTGATGCGGAGTTAATGGAGTATGAACTGCGCCGTGAAGGTTTGAAGTTTTCATCTGAAAGAGTGGAAACTGAAGAAGATTTCATTAAGGGAATTAAAGAAATGAAACCAGATTTAATACTCGTTGACCATTCTCTCCCACGCTTTGACGGTGTCTCTGCACTGGAAATTGCTAAGGAACATTCTCCAGATATACCTTTCATTTTTGTAAGTGGAAAGATAGGCGATGATTTTGCAGTTGACGTGCTTAAAAAAGGGGCTACTGATTATGTTTTTAAAAATAATCTATCGAAATTAGTACCTTCAGTGGAAAGAGCTTTAAAAGAGCGTGCCGAGTTTATAGAACGTAAAAAAGCAGAGGATGAACTTAAAGCAACCTATGCTCAAATGGAGGTTAGGATACAGGAGCGGACGAGTGAATTATCACTAGCTAATCAAAGATTACGAGCAGAAATTGCTGAACGCGGAAAAGTGGAAGAGGCTCTGCGAGAGAGTGAGAATAAGAATATTATTCTTCTTGAAGCTATTCCTGATTCAATGTTCATACTTAGTGAAGATGGTATTTACCATGATTTCCGCTCTAAAAATGATGATTTATTAGTTATACCTCCTGATGAAATTATTGGAAAAAATATTAGTAATATAGGTCTTTCTCCTAATGATCTTGATCTTTTCTTTAAACATATTAGAATGGCATTAGAAACTAATAGCTTACAGGAATTTGAATATGAACTTCCAATATCATCAGAAATGTTTCAATTTGAATCTCGGATAGTTAAATTGAATGATCAAGAGGTTCTATGTATAGTCCGAGATATTACTGAGAAGAAAGAGATTGAAGATAAGATTAACCGATCGCTTAAAGAGAAGGATGTGCTTCTCCAGGAGATTCATCATCGGGTTAAAAATAATTTACAGATAGTATCAAGTCTTTTAAGTCTTCAATCAAGATATATTGAAGATACAGAGTCTATTGAAATTTTCAGAGATAGTCAGAGCAGAATAAAATCAATGGCACTTGTCCATGAGAAATTGTATCAATCCGGAGACTTAACTAGAATTGATCTGGCAGAATATATTCCTGATTTAGTGTCAGATCTTTTCCGTTCCTGTGGTGTGAATTATAATTTAATTCAATTTAAAGTTAATTCTGAAAACATTTCAATTGACATTAACACCGCTATTCCATGCGGATTAATTATAAATGAATTAGTGACTAATTCAATAAAACACGCCTTCCCTGGGATAATGAAGGGTGAAATTATGGTTGAACTCACATATGAGGATGATTTTTTGAAAATGAAGGTGAAAGATGATGGTGTGGGTTTTCCAGAAGAACTGAATCTGAATAATATAAAAACCCTTGGCTTACAATTGGTTATTAGTTTAACAAAACAATTAGATGGTTCAATCGAGCTTTTAAAGGATGTCGGAACATGCTTCAATATTGTATTTGAAGAGAAAGCATGCATGAAGAAGGATACCTAAAAAAAGTGGATTAACAGCCCTTTTTTTCATAAATATATTAATTCCATAATTCTTTACTATTAAATAACTCTAATCCTGACAAAAAAAATTTTTTAAGTTTTTATAGCTCTTATAATATCTCCATCTGATATTATTCCTATTATCCTTCCTTCATCTATAACTACTAACTGGTTTATTATCTCTTCTGAGTTTGATTTATGCATCTTTTCCACTGCAATTAGTAAATTTTCATTGGGACTAATAATGGTTACATCTTTAATCATAACTTTCCCCACTATGGTACCAAGCTCATATTTATCCAAGATAAGGTTGTGGCCTAAGTCTGTGGCTGTGACAATACCCACTAGTTTATCATCCTCAACTACTGGAAGAGAGCTTATTTTGTACCTCATAAGTTTTTCAAAGGCAAAAACAACATCTTCAGTTGGTGGAACGGTTATGACATTCTCAGTCATCATATCTTTTACTCTAATGTTTTCTAACATCTATATCACTTCCCGTAGGTCTTAGTAATTTCTTCGATTATAGAGTCAATGGTAGTTGTAACATCAATATTCTCAATGACTGGTACATGATATTTGTTAGCCTGACTTTCAAAATATTTGTGAGTTCTACGTATTGCTCCAAAATAATTCATATAACGTTTTAGTGGTCTCCTAGCCCATAATTGCCTGCATCTTGAATAGAATCTTCCTTTATGTACCTCTTCATCTTGAAGGGTTAAAACAAACATGTTCACATTATTCTTAGCCACCAAATCCTCACGTATAAAGCCCGGTACAATGTGCACACCTTCAATAACAATGCTGATCCCTTCCTTAAGCGATCTTTCAATAACAGCATCCACACCTACACTTACAGTATCTACATGGTCTCTGAATCCGATTAGAACTTCATCCAGTTCGGGTGGTGGTGGTATACGTAGTGAACGGTAGGCAGTGTAACTGGATTCGTATATGGTGGGTATAAGTTCCTTGGAAACTATTTTACGCATTACCTCCCGAATCATGTCAGTGCTGATCATATTTCTGATTCCCAGACGATTAGCCACCTCAAATGCAATCGATGAAGTTCCCACACCAGAAGCGCCGCCTATAAGTATGATTAAAGGTTCTCTGCATTTACGGATTTGTTTCCACATACCATATTTTTCAGCTATCTCTTCATCTTCTTCTTTGAGCTGCTCACGAACTATTTTCACCAGATCATCAAGTTCTATTACTTGGATGCCTAAACCACGCAGATGAGATTCTATCTGTGAAGCGAATGTATAAGCCTTGTTAGGATCCATCTCGGCTCGGGTTAGAGACCTGGCTAGCACTCCTTTAGAAAATGGTTCCCTGTATTTTTTCCCGCTTACTTCTCCTTCCACCATTATCATTTTCAATTTCTCACCTCATAAAAGGTCTGGAACATAAATATAGCACTAATAAAAATTGGTTTTGTTAATCACACTTAAAAATATTTCCCATAAAAAAAATATTGAAGTTATATTTTATTAATTTACTATAGTTAAACTATAATATGCTTTTTGATTGACTAAAAAGAATTCTATTTATAGATTTAAAGTTCATTTCATTAATTTTTTTACACTTGTAATTCTGGTATAAA
>PMNN01000134.1 GCA_003161815.1 Methanobacterium sp.
AGATTTTTTATTGGGGATGTTAGGGATAAAGAAAGACTTTATCGTGCTTTTTATGGTGTTGATATTATAATACATGCTGCCGCTCTTAAACAAATACCTGCAGCAGAATACAACCCAATAGAAGCTATCAAGACCAATATACATGGTGCTGAAAATATCATAAATGCTGCAATCGATAATAATGTTAAAAAAATTATAGCATTATCTACAGATAAAGCAGTTAATCCAGTAAATTTGTATGGAGCAACCAAACTGGTTTCAGATAAATTGTTCATTTCTGGCAATGCTTATGTAGGTGAAAATGATAGTTCTTTTACTGTGGTGCGTTATGGAAATGTAGCGGGAAGTAGGGGTTCAGTTATACCCTTCTTTAAATCTTTAATTGATAAAGGAGAAAATATAGTGCCAATAACAGACCCACGCATGACAAGATTCTGGTTAACACTAAATGAGTCTGTTGATTTGGTAATGAAGGCTATAAATGAGACTAAAGGCGGTGAATTATTCGTAAAAAAATGTCCTTCATTTAAAGTAACTGATCTCGCCGAAGCTATGGCTCCAAATGCTAAACAAAAAAAAGTTGGCATAAGGCCTGGAGAAAAGCTACATGAAGTTATGGTAACTGCAGAAGACTCAANNACAACATACGAGTACGATGATCATTATGTTATTTATCCTGATCTTGATTGGTGGAGATTCGATGGACCATCAAAATCTGGTGGTAAAAAAGTAGAAGATGGATTTATTTATTCTTCAGGAAAAAATAGGGACTTTTTAACTATTAGCAATCTAAGAAAATTATTGAAAACAATTGAGATCATTTATTGAGGTTAATTATGGAAGATTACATCCCCTACGGTCTTCATTCAATTGATGAAAGAGACATTGCTGAAGTTTTAAATGTTTTAAGAAGTAAATGGATTACGACTGGTCCAAAAGTTCAGGAATTTGAAAAAGCAATTTCAAAGTATACTGGAGCTAAATACACAACTGTAGTAAATTCAGGCACTAGTGCTCTTGACATTGCGGTCAAAGTATTTGATATAAAAACTGGATCAGAAGTAATTACTACTCCCTTTACTTTTATGGCAACGTCAAATGCTATTTTATACAATAATTTAGTACCTATTTTTGCTGATATTATAAAAGAAACTCGAAATATAGATCCTGATGCTATTAGATCTAGAATAACCAAAAAAACCAAAGCAATTATATATGTAGATTACGCTGGTCAACCATGTGATATAAAAGAAATTCAGGAAATAGCGGATGATCATGACTTGTACCTAATTGAAGACGCGTGCCATGCCATTGGGTCAGAATATGAAGGTAAAAAGATCGGAACATTCGCAGACTTTACCATTTTCAGTTTTCATCCTGTTAAACATATAACCACCGGTGAAGGTGGGGCTGTTACAACCAATGACCCGATTTTCGATGAAAAACTAAAGATCCTTAGAAATCATGGCATAGATAAAGACCTGCATAAAAGACAATCAAAAGCAGATTACGCTTATGATATGAAACTTTTGGGACGAAACTATCGCCTTACAGATATTCAGTGTGCATTGGGAATCTCTCAACTGAAGAAATTAGATTATTTCATAGATAAAAGAAACATGCTAACTAAATCATACTCTAAAATACTTGATAATAATGATTTTATCGAGACTCCTACTGTGAGACCTGATATAAAACATGCTTGGCATCTTTACACTATTTTATTAGATGAAAGATTAAATAGAGATGAATTTTTCCAGTTTATGAAGAACAATAATATTGGGGTAAATGTCCACTATATTCCAATTTATCACTTTTCTTATTATAAAACCCGATTTAATTTTAAAATAGACGATTTTCCTGTAACTGAAGAAGTTTTCAAGAGAATTATAACTTTNNGTAAAAGTCCACATTGGCAAGATAAAAATAGGAGTAGGCGAACCATGTTTCATTATAGCTGAGGCCGGTTCCAATCATGATGGTAAACTGGAACATGCTAAGAAATTAATTGAAGTAGCTGCCGAATGTGGAGCGGACGCAGTGAAATTTCAGTCATTCCATGCCGATAAATTATTCAGTACACCAGAAACAGTAAAAAAGTTAAAAAATCTTGAAATTGCGCAATTTTGGTATGAAGAGTTATTACAATTTGCAGAAAATCATGACATAATGCTCTTTTTCAGTGTTTTTGATGAAGAATCAGTAGAAACTCTAGAAAAAATTGGCAATCCCATTTATAAAGTAGCATCATACGAATTAATGCATTTCCCTCTTCTGGAAAAAATATCAATGACCCATAAACCAATAATACTTTCTACCGGTATGGCTGATGGCTCAGAAGTCGGAGAATCAGTTGAGTATGTCCGTTCTAAAGGCGTAAAAGATATAATTCTCCTACACTGTGTTTCTCAGTATCCTACCAAATATGAAGATGTTAACCTTAAAACAATTTCGGCTTTAAGAAATTTTAACGTTCCTGTAGGATTTTCAGATCATTCATTAAGTATATATGCACCTATAGCTGCTGTTTCACTTGGTGCTAACGTGATAGAGAAACATTTTACTCTTGACCGTAAAATGGAAGGTCCTGACCATTTTTATGCATTGGTACCTTCAGAGCTTAAAGAAATGATTAATGGTATAAGAGAAGTCGAAAAGATGTTGGGAACAGAGACTATTTGCACTGCGGCTTCTGAAATCACTGAAAGAGAATGGAGAAGAGCCATATATGCTAAAAAATATATAAAGAAGGGAAAAGTTATTCAAGAAGAAGATATAATTATTTTAAGACCATCCCCCGAAGGTGCTCTATCTCCAAAACATGTTGAAGACTTAAAAGGCAAGAAAACTGTTAAAAATATCAAAAAAGGTAATTTAATAACTTGGGAATCATTACGATGACGATAACAGTTATTATACAGGCTAGGATGGGATCTACTAGGTTAAAAGGAAAGATAATTGCCGATATATGTGGAAAACCCATGTTGTGGCATGTTATAAATCGGGTTAAAAAAGCAAAAAAAGTGGACCGAATAATTCTAGCAACAACAAAAAAAGATGAAGACAAAATAACCATAGATCTAGGAAAAAAATGTAAAATAAAAACCTTCGCTGGAAGTGAAGATGATGTTTTAGACCGCTACTATCATGCAGCCAAGCAATCAGATTCCAATGTAATCGTACGGATCACTGCGGACTGTCCCTTGATAGATCCCGAAATAATTGATGAAATGGTGCAATACTATTTAGATAATGATGAGCTGGATTACGTGAGTATGGGTGATCCCAATCCCTGTCCTGATGGATTAGATACTGAAGTTTTTACTTTCAAATCTCTTGAAAAAGCATATTATGAAGCTAAACTTTCTTCAGAAAGAGAACATGTAACGCCTTACATCTGGAAAAATCCAGAAGTTTTCAAAATAGGGCATGTTTTCGATTTGAAAATTGATCTTTCACATTTCAGGTGGACTGTGGATGAAAAAGCCGATTTAAAGTTCGTTAGAGAAGTTTACAAACGATTATACGTTGAAGGAGAATTATTTAATAGCAAAGATGTATTAAAACTTCTTGAAAAGGAACCTAATTTAATGAAAATTAATCAGGGTATCATTAGAAACGAAGGGTACCTAAAATCATTAAAAAATGATCAAGTGATGAGATTATGAACAACTCTGGAAT
>PMNN01000253.1 GCA_003161815.1 Methanobacterium sp.
AATATTTGCTCTTATTCCCATATTCTATTTTTTTTCCTAATGCAGGGAAATCTAAAAACTTTTCATGATATTCCTTTAATGAGCTCTTTTAGAAATTTTTTTTATATTGTTATTACTGTTGAGAGCTTTCTTCTATTGTGATTATCAATAAAAATCGAAATATTCATTTTTTAAAAAAAATGTGAAAATTAATTTGAAATAATAAAAAAAATTATTTATTCTAAGTTAACCAGGATTTTGTCTTCATCTACATTCATTCGTACATTTTAAGTGGTCTGGGTGATTTTAACAGTTTTCCAATGAATAATTTAAGCCCATTTTTTTTTATCGAGACATACACTTCAAGTGTAAANNATAAAAATTAGTATAATAAGGTCAAATATACTTAGAATTAGTCATTAAATCAAAAAATTTGGAGAAAAAAGTTTTCCATTAGGGGGTAAATTTTATGAAAATAGGAATTATAGTATATTCCCAAACTGAACATACGTATTCTGTTGCCACGAAGCTAAAAGAGAAGTTACTGGCTGCTGAACACGAAACAGAGATCGAGAAAGTAATACCTATCGGTGAAGTGCAACCTAGACAAAAAGAAGTCAAATTCGAAAATCAACCTAATGTCAATGCATACGATGCACTTATATTCGGCTCTCCAGTACATGCATTTGCACTTGCCCCGGCAATGAAAGTCTACTTGGAGCAGATCCAATCGCTTCAAGAAAAAAAGATAGCATGTTACGTCACTAAGAATTTACCATTAAATTGGACTGGCGGAAGCCAAGCAATTAACGCGATGAAGAAAATATGTGAATCTAAAGGAGGTTCAGTCATCGGAACAGGGATCATTGTTTGGAGAGGTGGTCGAGAAAAACAGATTGCTAATTTGGTTGATAGAATTAGTTCATTATTTTAAATAAGGATGCTAAAAATATAGATGATTTATAATGAGCTCGGAAATTTATTATTTTACAGGCACAGGGAATTCTCTGGCTATAGCAAGGGATATTGCTGGAAAAACTAATGGAAAACTGATTTCAATATCATTCTATGATGGATAAAGAAAGTATACAACTCAATGCAGACGTAATAGGAATTGTTTTCCCAACTTATTATGAAACTTACGGCGGTGTTCCGCTAATAGTCAGGAGATTTGTGAATAAATTCAAGAATATCGGATCAAAATACTTATTTGCCATCTGCACCTATGGAGGAGCATCGGTTACAGCATTAAAATATTTAGATAAAATTATCAAGTCGCATGGCGGTAAACTTGCGGCTGGATTTACAGTGAACATGCCAAGTAATTTGGCAGGACCCAATTTGAACAATACGAAAAAACAGCAAAAGATGTTCCATATTTGGAATGAAAACATTGAAGTTATATCTGGATATATTAATGCTAAAAAAGAAATTAAACTTGATACACCCAACGTATTGTTTGGTAAAGCCTACGTATTGATTAAATTAATTTTCAATCCGCTTATCTTTTTATTTAAACCCTCGACATTAAACCAGTTGAAGAAATATTCTGATTCATCAGATCTACCCTATGAGGAACTGTTAACCACTATGGACAATAGTTTCTATATTAATGAAAAATGCGTCGGCTGCCAAAATTGTTCAAGAATTTGCCCGGTAAAGAATATTAAAATAGTCGACGATACCATCATGGCAGCATCATTGTGAGTTTTGCTTAGCATGCTTCCACTGGTGCCCTGAAGAGGCAATTATAAGCAGTGAACTAAAAAACACGATAAGATATCATCATCCTGATGTGGAAATTTCAGATATGGTTAATATGAGAAAATTTAAGGAGTTATAAAATTCCAATATTTCTCATCTCAATAATGAGGGAGTTTAATGAGCACGGAAATTTATTATTTCTCAGGCACAGGGAATTCGTTGCACGTGGCGAAAGAATTGCAAAAACGAATTCAAGATACCAAGTTGAGACCGATAGTAAATCATTTAAAAAAGAACATCATTAAATCTTGCTGAAACAGTTGGCTTTGTTTTCCCAATTCATGGCATGTCAATCCCTATTCCTGTAAAAAAATTATAAGTAAGGAGATTTTAATGAAAATCAGAAATAATCAGGAGAAAAATTAAAATGCATCCTAAACTGAAACATGGCACTGATGCGGAAACTGATGATTCCCATTGGAAAGATCTTTACCGAGTTGGCGGAATGGCGGCATTTATCGCAGCAGTGTTACTTTTAACTGAGATCATCGTTTTTATCATTTGGCCTTTACCTACCACTGTGGTTGGTTACTTTACATTATTTCAGAGTAATAAACTATTGGATTACTAGATTTTTATTTATTGGAAATTCCAGGCTACGCTCTTTTTGTCCCGATGTTTCTCGCCATATATGTTGCTATCAGACGAGTTAATGAAAGTTACATGGTAATCGCTACGATCCTCGCTATCATAGGTATAACTGTGTTCCTAACAACGAATAATCCATTTACATTGCTTTCTTTAAGTAACCAATACGCGGCTGCGACAACTGATGCTCAGAGATCTCTGTTTTTAGCTGCAGGGCAGGCTATAATTGCTAATACGAATCAACGCGCCTTCGGGGGTTTTAACATGGGATTATTATTCATGTCGGTTGCCGGTTTGATAGTATCATTTGTCATGCTACGGAGCAATATTTTCAGCAAAGCAACTGCCTATGTGGGAATTCTAGCTTTTACAATATCATTAGCCGAATATTTCAGATTAGTCTTAGTGCCATCTGAACTTATTCTCCTTCTCATGATCGCGATAGCATCCGGCTTACACGGTTTTTATTCCTTATCCCTATGTTCCTTCGTTCTTTAATCCCATCGATTACATATGGTTATATCCAGCATTTCTTCTGGCACCTGTATTTCTCGTTTTAATGGCTTGTATCCATTATTACGCTTCCAATGAGAAAAAGGTTTTCAGTCTGATTGGTTTGTCGTTTGCATTGATTTATGCCACTGTGATCACCGCTGACTACTTCATCCAATGGACTGTGGTATTACCTAGAATCTTAAGCGGTGAGACCGGGAATTTATCCCTTTTCACGCAGTATAATCATCATGGGCTTTTTGTTGCTCTTGAATCTCTCGGATATTTAATGATGAACTTGGCTTTACTTTTCGCTGTTGCTGTTTTTAGTGGAGGGAGATTGGAGCGTGCAATACGATGGCTTATTCATAATAACTTTTGTTCTGGCGATTGGATCTTTTATAGGTACTTCTTTAGTGAGGTATGAGATTGTAGTATTTGAATTGATTATCATCACCTTAAATTGTATAATGCTGATAATTTCAGGTACTTTATTAAGCATTTTATTCAGACGAACTTAAATATTTCTGATGCACTACGCTCAGATGATGATTCGATTGATAGACATTTATTAAATTTTGATTTCGTAANNTATTTGAGCCGAAAATAAGGGATTTGGAAAAAATAATCATTCAAGTAGCCTTTAAAAATAAGAGTGTTTTTGGGTGGCGCGACATTTAGAATAACGTCATTCTATGCGGTAAAAAGGTTATTCTTATGTTATTTAACTTCATTAGGTATTTAAAAAAAGGAATATTAAATGAGACTTTTTTTATTCTCTGGGTTGGATTTCTCCTAAAATTGCTGATTTTATTATTTCACCATGGCATGGAAGCGGATCGCACCAGCAAACAAGTGTTAATTCCCCTTTATCCTCATATATATGTTGAAATCTCCTGATCTCTTTCCATTCCAAACTATCTTCTGGAAGTGCTTCAAGAAAATTTTTAAACTTTTTGATTAATCTTAATTTAGATTTATTGTTTATAGGCCCGGTAAAAGGATTTTTTAATGGTGAGGCTTTAAGTTTATGATAATAATTATATCTCCCTATATATTCACCCGAACCTTCATAATTGGAGTATTTCTTAATATTAATCAAAAATAATCACCTAACCTGTTTTTTTTAAGAATTTTTTTTCTATTTGTATATTCATTAATATATTGGCAGCGAATAAATAATCATGGAAAAAAAGTATAAATAAAATTAATAAAAAAATTATAATTAAATTTTTGTTTTATCTTCTGAGGCTGTGTTGAATAAGTTATTTTTTGTTATAGGAATTTTCCAGATATAACCAACTTTCTTTGTTTTTCTTTGTTTATTCTTTCCTTTCCTTTTCTTTAAGTTAGCTAAACTAGCCTCACAACCCTTCCATGTTCCTACAGTTTGGTTTAAGTATTGGACTATTTTTTCGCTGTATTTTTTAGTTCCAATGGTGTAGTTATCGTCTTCATTATGAATATAACTAATTCCGTCACCGTTTTCTTCTATTATCTTTGATATTTCCACTAATTTTTTTGAAAGGTTTATACTAGTCATAGTTTCTTTTTTTTATTACTCTTTTATTTGTTTATATTAAATTTTTAATAACATTTAGAATTAGTTGTAGTATTATTATGAAATTCCTTCTTATTATATACAATTAAAAATATGTAGTTTCAAATAAAATGAACTGAATTATTTTAATAAAATAATTTAAAAGTTATAAAAGCGATCTTAAAAGGTTAAAAATAGTAAATTTCTAGAAAACATGTTTTAGTTAATTATTGTTATTATAACATTGTAGTTCATAGTATATAAACTTCTGCTTTATAAATTATTCTTTTAATTTCATAAAGTCCTATTTATATTCGCTTAATTCAAATAACCGCTGATCATGGTTTTTCCAATAGAACCCTAAAAATGAAGCAATTTTATTTATGAAATAGAAATGAAACAAAAATAATTTTCCTTAAAAATTATAAAATCCAAAAAAAATAATTTAATTAATCAATATAATTTTTTTAGCTGAAATTAATATTTGTTGAATTTTTAAGTGAATAAATGGAAATAATAACATCCATAGTAGTACGGAAGCTATTAAAATTCTGNNAAAAACTGTTAATAAAATTATGATGCTAATTGATGCTTTATTTTGATTCATATATATCCTGAAATCCTTTAAGATAATTATTTCGATTCTCCTAATATGCCAAAAAAAGATAGAAAGTGAATTATCTTCTTACAGTGTTTCTGAGTATTATGGCTAAAAATATTAATATGGGCCATATTTCTAGTCTACCTGTCCACATGTCGACAATGAATAATACTTTGATAATCGGTGGTGAGCTGGCAGTA
>PMNN01000184.1 GCA_003161815.1 Methanobacterium sp.
GAATGGCATAAAAAAGAAAAAGAAATGGAACAGAAAGAATTAGGTATATGGGATGAAGAAGGATAGGTGATTTTAATGGCTAATAATTTACTTGCTCTAAGTATTATAGTTATAATATACTTAGCACTGATTATTTACGTAGGCTACGTGGCCTGGCGACGTACTAAGAGCGCTGATGATTACATGGTCGCTGGAAGGGCAACTCACCCATTTATAATGGCTTTAAGTTACGGTGCTACTTTCATCAGTACAGCAGCCATTGTAGGTTTTGGTGGAGTAGCCGGAGTATATGGGATGGGATTATTATGGCTTACTGTTTTAAACATTCTAGTAGGCATATTTATTGCATTTGTATTCTTTGGGAAACGTACCCGAAAGATTGGGCATAATCTAAAAGCATTAACTTTCCCCGAGTTTTTATCACGACGTTTTGACAGTAAATTCATTCAATACTTCAGTGGAGCAGTGATATTTTTGGGGATGCCTTTATATGCATCGGTAGTTTTAATAGGAATGGCCAGATTCGTCCAAACAACCCTTAGCATCAATTATAATATAGCTTTAGTGGCTTTAGCTATTATCGTGTCACTTTACGTTATTTTTGGTGGTATAAGAGGTGTAATGTACACCGATGCATTACAGGGAACCATAATGTTCATTGGTATGATAATTCTACTAGGGGCAACCTACTGGATATTAGGTGGTGTAACAGGAAGTAATCAAGCCCTCACCAACTTAATCCATGTAGTGCCAGCTAAAACAACTGCAGCATTAGCAGTCACGGGATTCACAGGATGGACATCTATGCCTTCATTGGGAAGCCCCTTCTGGTGGACCCTGGTCAGTACCCTGATACTAGGCGTAGGAATAGGTGTACTATCACAACCACAACTAGCCGTGAGATTCATGACCGTGAAATCTAACCGGGAACTTAATCGTGCAGTATTGATTGGAGGAATCTTCATCTTCATGATGACAGGAACAGCATTTATTGTTGGAGCACTTTCCAATGTTTACTTCTTTGA
The DNA here is from genome assembly GCA_003161815.1 of Methanobacterium sp. GTDB lineage: Archaea > Methanobacteriota > Methanobacteria > Methanobacteriales > Methanobacteriaceae > Methanobacterium_A. The sequence goes on from PMNN01000184.1 coordinate 1,026, forward strand.
TACTATAGGAAAAATAGCTATACAAGTTGCTGGAGGTAATGCAGATAATATAATACCCGTATTTATCAGTGCAGCATTACCCGTCTGGTTTGCCTACATCTTTATGATAACCCTTCTTTCAGCGGCAATGTCCACTCTATCTGCCCAGTTTCACGTACAGGGAACAGCTTTAGGACGTGATATATACGAAACTGTATCTGGAAAGAAAGGCCGTGCGTCAGTCCTGATGGCTCGATTAGGAATAGTTGTAGCTGTTATAATAGCAGTTATACTGGGATTCATCTTACCACCTAACATCATAGCGGTGGGAACTGCCATGTGGTTTAGTATAGCTGCAGCTGCTTTCCTATCCATGTATGCCTTAGCACTGTTCTGGAAACGTTCCACTAAAGCAGGGGTAATCAGTGGTCTGGTTATTGGGACTTTAATCAGCGTATTCTGGATTTTATTCGAATATCAAAAATCAGCAGAGGCACTGGGTATTGCTAAAGCATTAACAGGTAAAGCTGTTCTTATAACAGCCGCTCCATGGCCCACTGTTGATTCAATAGTAATAGCATTGCCAATAGCCTTTGTGATTACAGTTGTGGTAAGTCTCTTAATANNTTTTTTTAACTAAGTTTTACTAAGAATTTTTAAAGAATTAATATTAGATAATATAAGTGTATTGTGCCTAAATTTCCTTTTAGGAAGATATATGTATAACAGAGTACAAATATTGAATTTATATGTTCTCAAGAATTTATTTCAATAATAAATTTTTAAATTTATTTTATTAAAACCAAGATTCTAATATAAAAGGTGATATTTTATGAGGATAGTAGAAGAAGTTATAGGTAAAGAAGTTCTTGATAGCTCTGCTATGGTTATTGGTCGAGTAAAGGATATAGAATTTAATATCGAAACTAATAAAATAGTGGCGTTAATAGTGGGAAAGGGAGGAATTGCAGAGAGTTTGGGTCTTTCGGGTGGTGAAATTAGTATATCTTACGATGTGATAAAAGAGATCGGGGATAAAATAATCATAGTTCAGTGAATGACTAAAATTAAAATTTCTTAAATGATTGAATAAAAATTAATTTGAACTCTTTTTAATTCATTATATAATTCTTTAAAATAATTTTTGAAACCTTAATTATTTCTTTTTAATAATAAATATTGAAATGTGTAGAAGCTAATCGCCAGGTGAAAATTGATGAAATATAATAGAGATTTAATTGAACTTCTTAAAGAGAATGAAGTTATTAAATTCGGTAAATTCAGACTTTCCTCAGGGATTGAAAGTCATTACTACGTGGATATGAAGAAAGCTATTACTAATCCTATAATTCTCAGGCAAGTAGCGGAAATATTATCTGATAAAATAAATAAAATGTGCGTTGATAGAGTTGCGGGTCCAGCATTAGGAGCTATACCAATTGTCACTGCAGTTTCACTCTATTCGGGACTACCCATGATCATGATCAGGAAAGCTAAAAAAGATTACGGCACATCTAATTTAATTGAGGGTGATTTGGAGGAGGGAAATCTGGTGGTTGTAGTGGAAGATGTGACCACCACAGGTAATTCACTTTTAACTGCAATTGAAGCTGTTTCAAAGAATGGCGGTAAAGTTAAAAAAGCTTTTGTAGTTGTGGACCGGGCGGAAGGTGCTATAGATAATCTTGCAGATAACGGAATCATTTTAGAGCCTCTAGTGTCAGTTAATGATTTGAAGTGATACCTCATTTTTAAACAAATTTATTTATTCAAAAATTTAATTTAACTACTAGAATCTAAAAAAAGAATAATAATAATAATTCCTAGATGAAATTTATGAATATATTATTAGTTGCTGTAGGTGCTTTTTTAATAATTATCGGTTTACTCAGACAATTAGTACCAGCGTCGCTACATATAGGTTATCATATAATTGTATTACCCGGTTACTTTATCATCATTTTAGGGGTTTTGATAATTATTGCAGGGTTTTTATTACATGTAAATGGAAAATTGGAACCTGAATAATTAAACCAAAAACCTGTGAACTCTATTATTTTCTATTTTTTTTATTCTTTTAAATGTTTAACTAGATGTCTTAACTCGGGTAATATTATTTTAAGACCTAATTTAACCGCATTAGGAGAGCCGGGTATTGAAACTATTAATGTTTTTTTATAAACTCCTGCGGTAGCCCTACTTAGTAAAGCTCCAGTTCCTAGTTCCTTATAGGTTTCATATCTGAAAATTTCTCCAAATCCAGAGAGTTCCTTCTCAAAGATGGTTTTAAACGTTTCAATAGTTATGTCTCTACTACCTATTCCAGTGCCACCTGTAGTGATTATTACATCAGCATTTTTATTGTCAATAATATCATCTACTTTGGATAGAAGAAGTTCGGATTCATCAGGTATTATAGAGTAGGATACTATTTCGTGTTTATTTTCCACAGCGTCTGTTATTATCCTTCCAGAGACATCAGTCTGGTTGGATTGGAGATGATCCTTATATTTTGAATCGCTTAAAGTTATAACTCCAATTTTTACTGTTGGGGGGGATTNNTATTATAATTGTTGAATCAGGATTAATTGTGAATTAAAAAAGTTTTAAAAGTTGATGGTAGAATATTAATCTATTCTAATAAATTTAAAAAGAGGAAACTTCATTCATTAAAACGGAGTGGAGGAAGGGCTTTAGGTCCTAAACGGAGGCGGTTTATAATATTGCGAAAGAATAAACGGTGAGTCTAAATCGCCCTTCCTCGACTATTATGTTTGTATTTTATAACATAAAAAGCTTTTGCACATGGTATGGTAAATAATGTTAAAAATCATTTTAGCCATTAAATTAGGAAATTAATCAATTTAATAACTAATTTTTAAAGATTTGATTATTAAAATTGATGAAAATTAATATAAACGTTTTAAAACAGGTTTAGTTATGAAAAAAAATGATGTTTATGTGCTGGATAGTTCTGGAATTATTGGTGGATTCTACTCTAAGAAGTTGGCGAATTTCACTATAAGTCAAGTTATAGGTGAAATTAAGGATTTAAAATCAGAGATATTTCTACAATCNNACAGAATCAGGGGATATATTAAGATTATCTGATGTAGATAAACAGGTTATTGCATTAGCTTTAACTCTTAAAAGAGATGGAATGATGCCCATAGTAGTTACTGATGATTACTCCATCCAAAATGTTCTAAAAATCATGGGAATATCCTATCAGAGTGTTTTAACCAGGGGAATAGAAAATGTGGTTGGATGGATTAAGATTTGTAAAGGATGTAAAAAGAAGTATTCTTCAAATAATTCTTTAACGGAATGTGAAATATGTGGTTCTCCCATCTATCGGAAAAGAATAAAAAAGATGGAATAACTTATTTTAAAATTAAGGAAAATTTAATTTTGAATAAAATATAAAAAGCATAGTCTCTAGGAGAACTTATTCTAATGACGATGAATAATTGGAAAGGATCCAAGATTAAAGTTGATACCCTGTTGATTGGTGTGGTAATCCATGGACCAGAAATAGTAGATTCAGGATACGCTTCAAAAATAATTGAAATCCTCCAGAAGTATGGAAAAGTAAAAGCCAGATTAGGGGGAACCATGGGTAGAACTGCTGTTTTAGATGCTCGGCTTGAGAATATTATAGATATAAGTCAAAAATTACTTCCAAGTCAATCCATCAACAAATTCGTTGAGGAAGGATTAGATGTCATTTTTTTAATGAACTATGGGAAATCAAGCCTTACTGGACACACCTTTGGATTCAAAGTAATGAATAATTGCAAGGATAATCCACCCTTAATCCAAATTGAAAGACCCGGAGAAGATGATGGAAGTTTGGTGGCATGGAGATCTGATCTCGAGAAATTTGCATTAACCATAGCTAAAAAACTTAATTTAAACATGGTTAATCCCTCCGCAATAGTAGAGGAAATTAAGAGTAAATCAAACTGTGATCAAGAAAATCTTATATTGTATCGTAAAATTGCAGGTGTTTCACCTCACGAGAACTTGTTTGTAAATGGTATAGTAGTTGGAAAATCCACTACCAGTGAAGTCGTACTTGTTGCTGAAGATGGAATCATTACTGATATAAAGGGTGGTGAAATTAAAGAACATGGAATCCAAAAATTAGGTAAAATTGATTTAGGGAAAGCTATTATTAAAACAGGATTGCTAAGAAAATCCGTGGTTAAACCTCGAGTTTTAGAATCCTCTAAGAATTTTAACTCTAAATTAAATGTGGCCTTCCTGAATCATGCCGCAGAGGATATTTATAAATTGAAGAATATGGATATAGTAGTAACTGTAGGTGATGATACTACACTAGTCGCTGCAGATATATTATATCGATTCAATGTACCTATTATAGGGATTACTGATGGAGATTTAGATAAAGTAGTTGAAAAAGGATTCAAAGCTACTGGATCAGTGNNGAAAATATAGAAAATTTTAAAAAGGAATTAATACAAATTATAAATAACACCACTAAACGCTATAACATTAAATACAACTGAATTATAAGCTAACAATTATATATGTTCATTAATAATTGATCTAAGATTTAACTAGTGAGTTATTTCTAAATTGAGGTGTCCCATTGGATTTAAATGCTCTTATTAATTCTATAAGGAATTTTGAAGGGATTAAAAGGAAAAATCTTATAAAAGATGTTACAGGCATGCTCCATGATAGTTATAATATTGGTGGAAGAACAATTTTAGGCTTTGGAGATGATGCTTCAGCTATAAATATTGGAAATAATCAATTACTCCTTCTGGCTGCTGATGGAATGTGGGGTAAATTAATGGATGCAGATCCAAGATGGGCGGGTTATTGCTCTGTCCTGGTGAATGTGAATGATATAGCTGCTATGGGAGGTATACCTATGGGTATGACTAACATATTGTCAGTTCAAGATCATGAAGTATGTAAAGCTATAATGCAAGGAGTAAGAGAAGGCGTCCATAAATTCGGAGTACCCATGGTGGGAGGTCATGTGCATCCAGATACTCCTTATAATGCCCTGGATGTTTCCATAACGGGATTAGTAGGTCGAGATGATATTATAACTAGTGGAGGTGCTCAAGTCGGTGACATTATAATAGTTGGTATTGACTTGGATGGCAAACCTCATTCTAAATTTCCTTTAAACTGGGATACCACTACTATGAAAAGCCCTGAAATGGTACAAGAGCAGATAAAAGTTATGAATCGTATTGCAAGTAAGCATCTGGTTACTGCAGGAAGAGATATAAGCAATCCAGGAACATTAGGTACTTTAGGTATGCTTCTGGAGTCATCGAATGTTGGTGCCGTAATTGATGTAGAAAAAATTCCTAGAAATGATATTGTAGATTGGGATGATTGGCTTAAACTTTACCCTGGATCTGGTTTCGTTTTAACCGCAGAAGAAAAGAATGCAGATGAATGTTTAAAACTCTTAGAAGATGTTAATATAACTTCTAATATTATAGGCACGATTATTGAAGATAAAAAACTTTATTTGACTTATAAAAACCAAAAAAAGGTTTTATTTAATTTTGATGAAGATAAAATTATGGGCGTTAAAGAGGAAATATCTAAATAAGGGGAATATGATTAAACTATCTTTAATGGAGATTTTATTATGCTAGTTAAGATTAACGGGGAGGAATTACACCTTCCTGAGGGTTCAACTATAAGAGATGCCATAGACGCGTTTAATGCACCTTATATGGAAGGTTGTGTTTTAAGCATAATACAGGGTAAGGAAGAAGTAGAAAGCCATGTGAATAAGTATAATTTGAAAACAAGTAAAGGCAGTATTATAATCGAACTTCTAAGTAATGCTCCGGAGAATATCGTTAAAACTTGGAAGGAGAGATATCATGATTTTGATGGTCTGCGCATAAGATGGACTACCAGTAATGATGTAGCTATAGGCCCTATAAAAACAGATTTAGAACCAACCCGGGAAGAATATGAATATAAACGTTGGGATGTTATTTTAAGTCTTTCCGGATTTACTAATGAAGCTACCCATATCATATTCAGTAAAGATAAACACCGAGCAGTATATGGTGTGCCGGGAAATCATAAAGGAGTTTTCGCCCGAGTTATAGGTGGTAAAAGAACCATTATGAAACTCACCGATCGGGATGTTATAAAACAGGTGCAACCGGTTGTGGAAAGGAAGAGTATAGTGAAAAGTGCAGCCATAACCAATTTGGATACACCTATCTCTACGGGAAATGAAATATTCACTTATACCTTAGTAAAAACCACGAGTAAATCTCCTCAATCAGCTGAACATTTCTTCGCTCTTTCAGATGAAGGTAGTATACGTATTGATTATGAATCTAATTCATTTATAGGTTTTTACGGATTACAGGGATTGGAAAGTCCGCGGGAATATGTGGATCAAAGGAAGAGAGGAACTATAACTCTCAGAAACACTGGTAAAGGCATTGGAAGAGTATATATTTACCGGGAGGATCGAGTATCAACCCCCTCCCATTCAGTAGTGGGTGAAGTTATTAAGGGAATGGAACTACTGGACATCGCCCGAGAAGGAGATATTGTCACATTTAAAACTGAACCTGAGAGGATAATGACACTGTCTTTAACTCAGAAGAAAGCTCAAGAATTATTGCTCCAGCAGGATATTAAACAGGTGAGGGATGGTGTCGTGGATGATGACGCGATAATCATTAGACAGGAACCTCGATTCACTATGGATATTATTGGAGAGAAACAGGTTAAAACTGTTGGGATAAATAAAGATGATTTGATTTATATCACTGTTAATGATGAAACTCCCCGTTCATCCTGGTATTTTAAAAAGATAACTGGTCTACTGGATTCGCCTGTGGGTTCCCTTAAAATACATTTTGCTTATCCGGGTGTGAAAGTTATGATGTTTGAAGGAAGTCCTAAAGATTCTAAAGGTTTAATACCCGAGAACTCACCACAGGAAAAGGTGGAGGCAGGAGAGATAGGTTTAACTAACATGTCCAAGAGACACACGGGGATGCTGGGCGTGCGTTTTGAGGATAATAATGAATTCGGACCCACAGGAGAACCTTTCCAAGCTACTAATATTTTTGGGAAAGTTATAAAAGGAATTGAAAATTTAGAGAAATATAAGGAGGGGGAAACGGTTTATGTCACTACTAGAAACCCCTAAAGTCACTAGGATGATTATTCTGGGACCTTCAGCTAATATAAGTCAATCTGAACTTGTAAGGAAATTGCATATGATGGAGCTTCCTCTTACCATTAAATCAACTTGTTACGGGGCGGCTATCAGTGGTGAAGAAGACGTGGTTAAGAAGGCTATAAAAGATGTCAGAGAATTGGATCCCTATAACATCTTCTCTAAGGATAGAGGATTCCCGCCAGGAGACCCTAGAAGATGCAGAGCAAAAAGAGGAGGAGCTAGAGAGGGATTCCATCAACTAGAGAAGGAATTTGAATTATTAGATGCGGTGAGTAAAGCCTTAGAGCATCCTCAAAAAGTAAGCCTCAAGAAAGCTAAAAAAGTGTCGCCTGAAGAATTTAAGGAAATAGCAGAGGAGAATTGAAAAATATGAAAATAACACCTTCATCAACAGGAAAGGATATAGAATCATTAGCCCTCTCCATTCATCAATTAGTAAATGAATTACCTTTAACCATGCGCAGCAGAAACTTTAAAGGAATTAGATTAGAGGAAGGCTTAGTAGTGGAGTATGATTACACAGGGCCAATTTTAGAAAAAGTACTTCAGAAAGGTGAAAAATATAGTGAAATACCAGAAACCGGTCCTTATAAAGGAGTACCAGTAATGGTAGTTCCTATAATAGAAGATAATGAGGTTATAGCTGCTATTGGCGTGGTAGATATAACTAAGGGAATCTACAGTGATATAATGGAGATCACTAAAAGACCCCCATCAAGAGAAACAACCATATTAAAGGAGGGAGATCGTTGAAAATAGCCATATTTCCCCCTAACTCCATGATATTAGCAGATCTGGTGGAGCGTAGAGGACATGAACCACTGGTTCTCCAGAGAGAGATTAGGAAAAAAGTAACCACTCCTGATATAGATTCACCTCCACTTAACATGACCGAAGAAGATCCTATAAAAGGTCTTAAATATGCAGCTATCGAAGTTCCCTCTGGTGTTCGGGGTAGAATGTCTTTACTCGGCCCGTTAATTGAGGAGGCTGATGCAGCTATAATAATGGAAGATGCACCCTTCGGTTTTGGGTGTGTGGGTTGTGCCCGGACTAATGAATTATGCATGTTCAACCTCCGTAAAAAGAATATACCCGTACTGGAACTTAAATATCCCACCACTAGAGATGAGACAAAAGACGTGGTGAACAAAATCAACACATTCTTAGATAGCCTGGAGGATAAAGATGGTTAAAATAGCGCAAATATCATGCGGAACAGAGTATAGTGGTGTGCAGAAGGAAATTGAAAGAGCAGCCAGCACCTTCGGAGCTGAAATAATAATTCCCGAGGCAGATCTAGATTATATAGAAGAGGCATATAAGAAATTCGGGTTCAACACTGCCAGTTCTGGTTTAAAATTGATGGTAGCCAGAGCTATGTCCATAGTTGAGGGTAAAAGTGATGCTGACGCTGTTTTCATTGCAACCTGTTTTAGATGTGCCGAAGGAGCCCTCATACGTAACGAACTCCGGCGATTCATCCAACAGAATACTAATTTACCTGTGGTAACTTATTCTTTCACCGAAAAAACCAAGGCAGATGAACTTTTCATCAGAATGGAAGCTTTATCAACCATAGTTGCTCGTAAAAGTTTGTTAGCTCGTCAAAAACAGGAAGGCTTAACCCTAGGTATAGATTCTGGTTCCACTACCACTAAAGTAGTGGTCATGGAGAATAACAAGATTATTGGAACTGCCTGGTTAACTACCACTGATGTAATTGAAAATGCTAAAGATGGAATGGCAACTGCATTGGAAGGCACTGGTTATAAACAATCAGATATTGAGGGTATCGGAGTAACGGGTTATGGACGATTGACAATAGGAAAGTATTTGAAAGCTGATTTAATTCAGGAAGAGTTGAGTGTCAACTCTAAGGGTGCTGTTTTCTTAGCTAACCATCAGAAGGGTGAGGCTACAGTCCTGGATATTGGGGGAATGGATAATAAAGTCATTACTGTAAATGATGGTATACCAGATAACTTTACTATGGGAGGTATCTGCGCGGGTGCATCGGGTAGATTCTTGGAGATAACCGCGCGCCGATTAGGAGTGGATATCAGTGAATTAGGACCACTTGCATTGAAGGGTGATCATAAGAAGGCTCTTTTAAACAGTTACTGTATAGTGTTCGGTATCCAGGATTTAGTTACTTCATTAGCTGCGGGTAGTACTAAAGAAGATGTAGCTGCAGCAGCATGTTACAGTGTTGCGGAGCAGGTTTATGAGCAGCAGCTTCAGGAGATAGATGTTCGCGAGCCTTTGATACAAGTTGGTGGCACTTCACTGATCCAGGGATTGGTTAATGCTGTGAGCAGCGTTCTGGGTGATATAGATGTGGTTGTTCCTCCTTATTCACAGTATATCGGAGCGGTGGGTTCTGCTCTTATAGTTTCTGGTTTGGGTGCGAAGAAATGAAGATAGAATGTTATGATGAGAAGGGAGCAGAAGTTTATGACATGGTTGTAAGGCAAATACTCCAGGATCTCCAGCTTTCAAGAGCTATAAAGGATTTAAGAGTCTATGCGGATCCACGTGAACCTGTATTCATCATTGTAATTAGTTATGAGAAAACCGCACCAGCCGTTTACTTAGAAGATTTCACTGAATATGAATATGATAAAGAATCTAATGAAGCATTCTTAAGGATTAAAGATGAGAACTACCTTCCAGAACTCCTGGCGAAACTATGGGAGTTGGAGGGGAGGAATAAAATACATCAAACCAGTAGATCTGAGGTTATAATCGATGATCCACAAGTTGATCTTAAGAAATTAGTGGTGCACAATCCTGAAGAGGATCTCAGAAAGAAAATCTATGATGCATTATTTCGCATCATCCCCGAGGGATTCCGGGTGGTGGAGCATTACTCTGAAGGCAATATAATTGCTTTAACAGCTTCTGATGAAGTTATTAAGGATGAATGGATTGATAAAACAATGAATATTGTAGAAGAATTGAAGAATAATTAAACATTACTCATCTAAAAAGTTTTTTATGCTAATATAATTTGGAATATTAAAAAAAAATTATTTATGGAGGATTAATAGTTATGGAAGAATCTAAATTCGCCCATTTAACCAGAGTACACCCATGTTTCAATGAAAAAATGCATGATAAAGTGGGAAGAATCCACGTTCCCATTGCACCTAAATGTAATATTCAATGCAATTTCTGCACCCGAGAGATCAATAAATGTGAAATGAGACCCGGTGTATCTGCATGTATCATGAGCGTGGAGGATGCAGTCAAACATGTGGAGAAGGTTACAAAGGAGATGCCCATATCAGTGGTAGGTGTGGCTGGACCGGGTGACGCCCTGTTTAACCCGGAAACCTTTGAATTTTTCAAGATAATGGATGAGAAATTTCCCCAACTAATAAAATGTATAAGCACTAATGGACTTCTACTTCCTGATAAAGCGGATGAATTAGCGGAAATACATTTAAACAGTATAACTGTAACTGTTAACGCCATCGACCCTGAAATAGGTAAAAAAATTTATTCAACAGCTGTTCATCATGGAGAAGTTTACAGGGATGAGGAGGCTTTCAAAATTATCTCGAAAAATCAATTGGAAGGAATTAAAATGATCGCTGATAGAGATATTGTGGTTAAAGTTAACAGTGTCCTTATTCCGGGTTTGAATGATGAACATATAATTGAAGTGGCCAAGAAGGTGAAAGAGCAGGGTGCTTCTCTTATGAATGTTATACCATTAATACCACTCTATAAATTTAAGGATACTGCACGACCGGGTTGCGCTGAACTCAGTGAAGTTAGAGACGCAGTTGAAGAGGTAATACCCGTATTTAGAGCATGTACGCAATGCAGAGCTGACGCGTATGGTGTACCGGGTAAAGAAGATAAGCATCTAAATATGACTCCAGCTAGTCACTACTAAAAAAAATTATTTTAAACAAATTATTCTTTTATTTTAAAAAGATCAGATTAGGAATTCTTAAAGTATCCCAAATTTTATTTTTAAAAAGTTTTATGACATTTTATAAAGAGTTTACAATAAAGGGTAATAATAAAATGAAAACCATGTACTGGAAGGATAATCATCTTTTCCTCATTGATCAAACCCAACTTCCTGATAAAACGGTTTATGTAGAATGTAAAACCTATCAGGATGTGATTCACGCTATAAAAACATTAATGGTTAGGGGAGCTCCAGCAATAGGTATTGCAGCTGCTTTTGCAATGGTACTGGCAGATTTAGCCGGAGAAAACCTGGAAAAAGTATCAGAAGAAGTCAAAGCATCTAGGCCTACAGCTTTGAATCTTTTCTGGGCTGTTGATCGAGTCTTAAAAGCTGATTCCATTTTAGATGAAGCTCTTAAAATGTTTGATGAGGATATATTAACAAATCAAGCCATAGGAAAATATGGTGCTAAAGTAATTGATGATGGAGACACCATTCTCACTCATTGCAACGCCGGAGCACTGGCTTGTGTAGATTATGGAACTGCACTGGGAGTTATAAGAGCCGCATCAAATGAAGGTAAAAGAATAATGGTAGTCTGCGATGAAACTAGACCGGTATGTCAGGGTGCTAGACTCAGTGTTTTTGAAATGCAGGATGAAGGCATTCCAGTAAGATTAATCGTTGATAGCGCTGCTGNNCTTGAGGTTTTATATTATGGGAATTGCAGAGTTGCACCGGAGGGAACGGAAGTGGAAAATCCCGCCTTTGATATCATTCCTTCAGATCTTATAACTGGCATTATTACTGAAGATGGAATATTAGAACCAATTTAAACATTTATTTAATTTTTTTTTATCTGTAGATATTATGAGTCTTAAAGAACTATGTGAAATTGCAAGTAATTGCGTTCAATGCCCTTTACATGAAAGTAGAATAAATGTTGTTTTTGGAAAAGGCCCTGAAGACGCTAGGATAATGCTTGTGGGTGAAGCACCCGGTAAAACTGAAGATGAAACTGGTAAACCTTTTGTTGGGATGTCTGGCAAATTATTAAGTGAGATAATAAATGAGGCTGGAATGGACCGGTCTGATATTTATATCACTTCCATTGTTAAATGCAGGCCGGAGAATAACAGGAAACCAATGAAGTTGGAGTATTGTAAATGTATAAATCTTTATTTGAGCAAGCAAATAGAATTAATAAACCCGGATGTTATAGGATTACTCGGGAATAGCGCTGTTTATGCTCTAATTGGTAAGAAGAGTATTAAACAGATTCATGGAAAAACCTATGAAGTTGATGGTAGAAAATATATAGCTCTCTTTCATCCTGCAGCGGCTTTGTATTCTCGTATACTTTTACCACAGTTAAAAGATGATATGTTAACCTTAAGAAAAATTATTGAATCATAATTAACATTTTTTATCAAAAATTTTTGGAAATAATAATT
>PMNN01000094.1 GCA_003161815.1 Methanobacterium sp.
TAAATGTTACTTTAGGAGTTATTGGTGTAGCTCCGGTTTGATTCACTGTAACTTTGGAAGTATTCAACGTTTTATTTGTTGATTGATTCAAAGTTGCTGCAGAAACATCACTTAAATTAATAAACAGTGCTAAACTTAAAAGTAATAATAATGACACTATACATTTATATTTAATTTTACCGCCTCCATGTCCTATGAAAAGAAATCATAGGGCATTACAATTTTAATTGATATCACATGAGCATACTATTTAAAAGTTTTGATTTTATTTCCAAAAAAACCAGGCTTTAAGAGCTCTTTTTTAGATTTAAACCTGTATTAAAAGGTATTGAAGTAACCGATTCTAAACCTGTTACTTTAGTTTCTTCTTTAAATGATTCACCCTTTATCAGAGCTTATTTATGAAAATTATAATCATTCTGAGGGATTTAACCATTGAACCATCCCTTTAATTATCAACTAATGACTATATAATCTTTATTTCAATGGAAATCATGTTTAAACTTCCTAAAGTGAAAATATAATAAAAAAATGGTTTTTTTTTAATATAAAAGTTTTAGAATTAAGAGGAAAAATTTGTTGATTAATTTTTAAAAAAGGAATATAAAAAAGAAGTATAAAAAGAAATAATTTATTTTTTAAGGGGTTATAGATACATAGTTAGGTAGTCGATTATTGGTTTTGTAGAAGCTCATTATTTTACTGAAGAAGTATACTGTGGTGTTATAGCTCATTTTTCCAAGAGAGGTAGTTACATAATTGGGTGCTCTGCCATTAGTGTTGATGAAGGTGATTAAGCTTTGAGCAATAGATAAATATTCCGATTTCATTATATTACCACTTTTAAAGTTTCCAGTAGGAGCTGAAGCAGGATTAACTTTACTTATAGTAATAGGAGTTGTTGACCCACTATTTGCTTGGATTGTACTCTTAGCTAGTAAATATAAATATTGTGGTAGGGTAACTTGTTGGTTTGAGAGTGTAACGTAATTGGGTAGTCTCTTATTTGTTTCATAAAATGTTTTTACAGTAGAAGCCGTGGTTGCTATCTGATTAGTAGTTGTGGTGGTTGATGTGGTAGGATTAGCTGCCCATAATATTAGTTTTGCCACTATATCTGGATATTGTGGGTCTAATTCGGGGTGAGGTCCCACTAGAACTGATCTACCTTTACCATAATAATCACCTATTATTGCACCGTATCCTTTGTAGCCTAGAATGTTATCTGCATAGGTGGCGAATGTAACTATACTGCCACCTGAGGCATACATCGCCGGTCCATTGTAGTGAGCCATGGTAATAATTCCACCATAGCCAAATAATTGCTGACCTGCAGAGGTTATCTGGACAGTTAAGTTTCCTTCTTGATCTGGATGTTCACTAATTACATGAGGTGCGACACCCCAACCATAGTACATGCCATTTACGTAATAAGAACCGGAGTATGCGCCTGCACAGATTCCTAAGTATCCTTTACCATTTGCAACGAAGTTTTTAATGGCAGTGCCACTGATTCCGTTACTGCTTATATAGTTTAAGCCTGATGTACCGCCGGGCATGGCCAGTACATCGTAGGGTGCAAGAGTTGCTGAGTTGATAACTGTTGATGTGGCATAGGTGAAATTATAGCCAGCGACTAGATGGTTAGTGTTAGCAGTTTTTAAAGCTGATTCTATTCCCATAACACAATCAGTTATGGCATAGATTCCATCATAAATTAATACTTTAATGGTTTTATTTGGAGAAGTATAAGCTGTTTTTACAGTACTAGTTGAAGCAGTAGTGGATTTTGCACCTTCAGAGCGACTAGTTGAGTTAATTGTGGATTTAACTANNAATTATTAGCAACAGAAGCGAATCCAGTGTTTAGAGTCAAAGTTAAACCTAAAATTAAAAACATGCTTAACAAGATCATCCTTGAAAACTTAATTTTTATCGTCTCCATAAATTTTTAAAAATTAAAGTTCTATAAAATATGTTTTAAACTATATATTTCTTTAATTACATTATTATATAAATGTTTTGATTCAAAATTAAAGAAGAGCACTAAAAATAGGATTAAACACTATTTTAAAGCTCACAATAAACTTATTTAATCATAGATTTACAATACATTCTAATACCCAAATTTATTATTAACAAACTAATTCTGTTCTTAAATTCAATTCACCCTTAAAATTTAAACTCATTTAATATTTAAACCATTAATTTACACCCTAATTTATTAAAAATTAGATCTTTAGCTTTAAAAATTATAAGTTCAATCTAATTTTTTCATAAAAATTTATTAAGATCAAATTCTATACTATTTTATGGTGTTCAATATGCAAAAAACCTTGGAAAATCTAACTAAAGCTTTTATAGGGGAAAGTCAGGCCAGAAATCGTTATTTTTTTTATTCTAAGCAAGCAAAAGTAGATGGCTATCCACAAATAGCAAATATATTTTTGGAAACAGCTGAAAACGAAAAGCAACATGGAAAATGGAACTTTAAGATGATACAGGAAGTTAAAAAGCAAATGGGCAAGGAAATGGCTGAAATATCAGTGGACGGGGCTCTGGCTCCATTAACCCTTGGTAAAACTGCAGATAACCTTAAAGCCGCCATTGCAGGGGAACATTATGAGAATACTGAAATGTACCCCGAATTTGCTGATGTTGCTGAAGAAGAAGGCTTGCAGGATATTTCAGACAGGCTTTGGGCAATAGCTCACGCTGAAAAGCATCATGAGGAACGTTACACTAAACTCCTGCAGCAGGTGGAAGCGGGTACCATGTTCAAAAAGGATGAATTCGTGGAATGGACCTGTATAAAATGTGGATACACCTACAAAGGAGAAGAACCACCTAAAAAATGTCCGGCATGTGATCACGCCTGGATATATTTCCAAATACGCACTGAAGAATATTAAGGGACAATAAAAAAGAAGTTTATTAAGTGTTGGGGTTAAGAATTATTATTATATCCAATAGTCTTATTATAAGTTACTGGAAAAAAAATTGATTATAAGGATCTAATGAATGAATAACTCGAATTTCGTTTTAGAATTTAATTAATTATGGTAAAAAAAAATTTAAATATTAAAGAGAGAATTTATTACTAGAGATAGGATTTATTTTTTTTTTTAAATCATTTTTTTTAGTTTATTTTTCTTATGTATTATTTTTTTTAGAGTAAGTGTNNCCTTTATTAATGTATATAGTATAAAGATAATTATAGAGCTTAAAATTTATGATTTTTATATAAAACTAAGAAATGGTAATCGTGAAGTTTTATAATCTGATGAAAATAAGATTATATTAATAGTAAATATAAATTTTATTCATTTAAACAAGGAATTATGGTTCAATGTTAAATAAATTTAACAAACTGGTTGTAGTGGTGGCTGTGTTGACTATGGTGATAATTGTATCAGGTTGCATAACCTCAGATGTAGGTACTATTAATTCACAGGCTATTAACATCAATAATCATGTTAAATCAGGTGATCAATATTATAACCAATCAGCCTCTGATGCTAACAAACTATTATTTGCTCAGGCTTCATCAGAAGCCAATAATGCCAGTAATGAGTATAATCAGTCACAAACAGCAGCCCAGGATGCTTATAATTCTGCTAAAAATTCTAACGATGCCGTATTCGTAGAGTACTTACAAAATGTTTTATTTGAGGTGCAGGCTAAATTAAATGCCTCATCTGAACTTAAAACATCCATAAACTATTTAAAAAATAATGAAACTTCACTAAGTAATGAACATTTACAAAACGCTAACAATTACATGAATCAAGCGTTACAATACGAAAATGCTAGTGAAGTTATAGTAAATCAGAACCCTAGTAAATTCAAGCAATCCTAAAAAAAATATTCAACTAGAAAATTTATAAAAGTTAAATTCAGGAAAAAAATAATGAAATTAAAATATGTAACATTTAATTTTGATATAATATTAGAATTCATTAAAATAAAAATATTTGAATAAAAAAAAATATTGAATTCTTTAAAGTTAATTCTAATTTTTTTTTTAAATATATTTTGAGGTTTACAGAAAATGAAAAAGACATGTATTGAGTGTAAAGGTAAAGGTTATCATGTTTTAAGCTATAAGATTTGTGAAAATTGTCACGGAACCGGTGTTAAAAGCGAGTTAAACATAAAAAATCACGTTAACAGCATATCAAATCAAGCTCTAAAACATTTTGAATTAGATAAAGAACAAGCAGTACCCTGCAGCATATGCAGTGGAAGAGGCGAAATAGAAGTTAAAGAAACATGCAATGTATGCCAGGGACAGGGTGAACTAAATCAATGCAAAAAATGTGGTAAAACATTAAAAACCGGTGACTATTGCCCTGAATGCCAGGAGAAACCTAAAGTTTATGTTTTACAATCCAATTGTGATTTAGAAGACCTGGAATTAGGTGCAAATTATAAAGGTAAAATCAGTCGCGTGGAAAACTATGGAGTCTTTGTGAGTCTTAGTAAAAACCTCTTCGGATTACTCCGTATTCGAAATCCTACCTACCAGAAGGGCGATGAAATCATCGTAGTAATAAAAGAAATTAAAGAGAGAAGAGGTGAAGTTGATCTCAACCAATCCAATATCAAAGATGACTACGAATTAGTTAAACTTAAAAAGAATATACCACGAACCAGAATTGGTGATATTAATACTAAAACTATCGGAAAAAATGTGTGCCTAGTAGGAGAGTTAATTCAGATCCAGCAAACCTCAGGACCCACCATATTCACTGTAACTGATGAAACAGACACCACCTGGGCTGCGGCTTTTGATGAGCCCGGTGTAAGAGTTTATCCTAGCTTGAATATTGGAAACATTGTAGAAGTGCATGGTGAAGTTAACTTGCACAGTGGGAAGATTCAAATTGAATCAGAATCTATTGAAAGACTCTACGGCCCTGAATCTACCGATGCTAGGAAACGGATAGATGAAGCAATAGATAAAAAAGCTGAACCGGAGAACACGGAACTTCTAATTGAAAGTGAAGTTCTAAATAATTTAAGAGGCAGAATGAAGGATTCAGCTAAAGCTATAAGAAGAGCTGTATTAGATGGTCGATCAATTTTAGTACGACATCATGCTGATGCAGATGGTATCTGCGCGGGTGTGGCTATTGAAAAGGCTGTAATTCCCCTATTGAAGGAAATGAATAATAGTAGTGATGCTGAATGGCATTTCTTTAAAAGAGCACCCAGCAAAGCACCATTCTATGAAATAGAGGACGTAGTGAAGGATTTAAGCTTTGCATTAGAGGATATGGAAAGACACGGCCAGAAACTACCATTACTAGTTCTTATGGATAATGGATCAACCGAAGAGGATATTCTCGCTTTGATGAAAGTTAAAATCTATGATATTGAAGTGGTTGTAGTGGATCATCACTACCCTGGTGAAGTACATGATGGTAGAGTTGCGGTTGATGAATACGTGGATGTACATGTTAATCCCTACTTAGTTGGTGGGGATTCTCAAATAACAGCCGGTGCTCTTGCAGTGGAGATTGCTAAAATGATTAATCCTGAAGTGAAGGATAAACTTTTACATCTACCCGGCATCGCTGCAGTTGGAGATCACGCCCGTTCCGATGAAGCAATGAAATATATTGAAATTGCAGCTGATAAAGGCTATGATAAGGATGATTTAGAGAAGATAGCTACAACTGTTGATTTTGAAGCTTTTTATCTAAGATTCATGAATGGTAGAGGAATCATTGACACTATTCTAGGTTTAAGTAATAAAGATAAGCATCAGAAATTAGTGGATGCCCTATATCAGGAATCACAAAGAAGAGTGGATTGGCAGCTTAAAGCAGCTCTTCCCAATCTTAAAACTAAGAAATTACCTAATAATATTATTTTCAGCGTTTTAGATGTGGAGAAATACGCTCATAAATTCACTTTCCCCGCTCCCGGTAAAACTTGTGGTTACGTCCATGACTATATGGTTCAAAAGTACGGGGAGGATCAGCCCATTGTTACTTTAGCTTACGGCCCTGATTTTGGAGTTATAAGAGCTACAGATGCTGTTAATGAAATATTCAGTTTTAACTTGAACAATATTATAACGGAGTTGATGGATCAAATTCCTGAAGCTGGTATTGACGGTGGAGGACATGAATGTGCTGGATCCCTGAAGTTCGTGGAGGGTTTATCACGGGAAGTTCTCAGCGCCTTTGCTAGTGAAGTGGCAGCTTTAAAAAGTTAAATAAATAGAATTATAATTTTTTTTATTTTAGGACATTTATAAAATCTTCAATTACCACCATTAGAATCTTACCGGATATCTGCTTTTAATATCGCATTTAATATCCCGATTAATTAAATTGGGTTTCTTAAATGGATTTGAAATAGTAATACCCAATTTTGTAGAGTACACCGTCGATGTTCTCTGTGAAAATCGTTTAAAATCAAGTTTTTATAGTGAATTAGATGAATTAAGGAAATTAGAAAACGATAAAATAATCAGTATCCTTTATTGTGACTATGAAAAACCGTTACCTGAGGGTCGTAAAGAGCTTATAGATTTAGAGGATGAGTATATACTGGAAATTGCAGTTATAACAAATTCTATCCTCTTCACTTCGGATAAAGGTTTGAGAGATGAAGCTGATTCTGTTAAGCAACCCGTTATTTATATTCCCCCTAAATATCAGAGACATTTTAAAGAACTGGCTAATGGACTATAAAAAAAAATAGATTCATTTTTCAAGGTGGTCCTAATTTTTCTTTAATTGCATACTGTCCACTACTTTTTAATACTGGTAATACTTGATAACCATAGCCACCTCCAGATGAGGAATTACTTTTTCCCCCTGATGAGGAGTTCATGGTGGTGTTAGTGCTTGTAGTGGATTTTGGTGGATATGCGTAGTAATATCCTGTAACAGCTATTATTATGATTATCACGGCTATTAAGACGTAAATCAAATTTCTTTGCATTAAATCACTCCTATTTATATTATATTGTTTTTTGATGTTTATAATAATTTCTGAACTAACTTAATAAAATATAGTAATAATTCTTTTTTAAGTATTCATAAATTAATTTAAATAGTTCCATAAAAAACCCATTTCATAAGTAGTTAGAAAAACGAATTTACATAAAATTGCATCATAAACATTCCATGATTCTTATTTTAGTTTAAGAGGTAGAAAATGGTAAATAAAGATGATTTATTTAGTTTTGGATTTTATGTAGCACCTACACCAATAGGAATAATTCTAGCTTTTTCTCCGATAGGTAAATGGTTGAGTGTGAATACTCCAGGATTCCCTGTTAACTTATGGGGTTTTATATTAANNAATTTCCAAATAAGATTGATAAAATAATGAATTCAATAAATAAAAAATTATTTAAGAGTTTAATTAATATTAACCATAAACAGGATTTTATAAATAAAATTAAGGTTAAAAATATATTATTGTTTTATTTATAAAACAAAACGATTATTTTGAATTATATTTCCAAAAAAATTATTTCAAAAAACGAATTTTAATTTTAAAATTAACAAAACAAAAAAATGATTAAATAAAATTCAGTGATCAATGTCCCTATAATAATCACACCATTCACTTATCGGGCAATCATCATGTAACGGACTCACAGGTCGGCAGATAGTCTGCCCGAACTGCACTAATAAATCATTAAGTTCAATNNCACTTCCGTTTGCTCGGGATATTGAGTTTTAACTAATCCTAATCGATTACTTATACGATGCACATGCACATCCACACATACCGCAGGTTTTTCAAACCCATAAACTAAGACACAATTAGCTGTTTTCCTTCCCACACCAGGCAAGGTTAAAAGTTCATCCACATCATCCGGCACAATCCCGTCATATTCATCGAGGAGTATTTGAGAAACCTCTTTTATTCTACCTGCTTTAACATGATAGAAACCAGCTCTATGCACCAGTTGTTCAAGATCCTCAACATCCGCCTCTGCAATTTCATTTATTGTTTGATATTTAGAGAAGAGCAGAGTAGAAGCCTGATCGGTATTCTCATCCCTTGTTCTCTGGGAAAGTATGGTGCGTATCAAAACTCGATAAGGGTCACCACCCTCAAAAACCCTTAAACTATAATTCCTCTCTAATTCTCCCATTATTTTATCAATTCTTTTATTCATCAAATCCTCTTTATTTTACTAATTCCAAAAGCAGATTTAAACCTTCCATCAACCCATTTCCCTCCCGAGCTACAGTGGGTATAATCGGTGCTTGGATTAAACCATCATGAATCAGATCCCTCGGATTAATATCCTGTTTATTTGCAAATATAACATAAGGAACAGTAGTAGAGTTTAAACGAGTTATAATACTCTTATCAGTAGAGGTTAAACCTTTAGAGGAGTCAACCACAACAATAGCTCCATCCAGATCATGTGAAAGAATCTCCCGCATGAATTTAAACCTCTCCTGGCCAGGGGTTGCGAAAAGATGCACCTTATCCTCGTTGATTATAATATTACCATAATCTAATGCAATAGTAGTGCCATTATACTCTACTTTCATCTTTTTCTCGCATATATTCTCTAGGGTAGTGGTTTTACCTGAGTTAAATGACCCGAAGATCACAATCTTAGTTTCCTTATTCTTCCTTCTCATAAATTTTTTACTCCAATTCCCAGCATGCCAGTTTTTCCATTACCTGGGTAAAGTTGGGGAATGATACATCATATACAGAGGCATTTTTAATTTTAACTTTACCCACTTTCAAACCAATTAAATATAATGCCATAACCAACCGATGATCATGGTGAGAATCAACCACTCCCCCATGAACCCCGCCCCGAATTATGAGACCATCCTCTTCCTC
>PMNN01000216.1 GCA_003161815.1 Methanobacterium sp.
CGAGCAGTGTCTGCTAATTCACTGTTATTCGTGGTGATCATCCCCCCTTCGCTAGTTGTCATATTTTTAGTTGGATAAAAACTGAAACATGCAATATCACCTAATGATCCAGCCATCTTACCCTTGTAAAGTGCACCATGAGCCTGGGCTGCATCTTCAATGATATTTAAATCATTTTCTTCTGCTATCTGATTTATAAGATCCATTTCTGCTGGCTGACCATAGAGATGTACTGGCATGATAGCTTTGGTCTTCTCAGTTATGGCTTCTTCAATTTTATAAGGGTCTAAATTGTAGGTTTGAGGATTTATATCCACAAAAACTGGTTTAGCACCAGTGTATAGTATAGAATTTGCCGTGGCGGCAAAGCTGAATGGAGTGGTTATCACTTCATCATTCTTTCCTAAGCCAAGAGATAAGAGTGCTAGATGCAGTGCGGTGGTTCCGGAACTGGTTGCAACTGCATATTCTGTACCAACATATTCTGAAAATTCCTTCTCAAACTCGGCTACTTTGGGTCCTTGAGCAATGAATCCTGATTTTAAAACTTTAACTACTTCTTCTATTTCTTGATCTGAGATTAATGGTTGTGCAATTGATATCAAAAATTATCACCTAATATTGGACATGAAATGGTTTTTTTGGGGTAATTTATTATATAGTTCAGATCACATCATAAATATAATCTTAATTATACTACAAATTAATTAAGTATTATTATTAAATTTAATTTCTCTAATTGCTGAATATTTTGAAATCAATTACTTATTCAACGAATATGAAAGAACTCTATAAATTAATGAGTAATCAAGGAGTTAATAAATCCTAAAATTATGGACATAAAACTAATATTAAATTCTTCTTTAGCTTATTAGCAGTTATTATCTTAAAAAAGAAGGTTAAGATTCATGAATACTATTGAAAATGATCAGAGTCAAATTACTCTGAATGAAGGACGTGTAAGTATTACCGTTCCTCACTTCGATAAAGTTTCAGCAAAGGCTCTGGTTTTCTACAATCCAGTAATGGAACTTAACCGGGATCTTTCTGTGATTGCTCTTCAAACTTTTAGGGATAGCTGGGATGAAGATATAAGTATATGCGATGCCTTTGGTGGTACTGGAATCAGAGGAATAAGATATAGTCGTGAGATAGAAGGAGTTCAAAACGTGGTTATAAATGACTTGAACCCCTTGGCTGTTCAATTTACTAAAGAAAATATCCTTAAAAATGGTTTAGATAATGTTAAGGTTTTTAAGGAAGATGCTAATATTTTACTGCGAAAATGCAGAGGTAAATTTCACGTTGTAGATATTGATCCATTTGGAACACCATCCCCTTTTATTGAATCTGCAGCCATCAGTATAAAAGCCGGAGGAATGTTATGTATAACAGCTACTGATACATCAGCCCTTTGCGGAACATATGAAGAACCTTGCATTAGGAAATATAGTTCTATGCCTCTTAAAACTGAGTATTGTCATGAAAATGGGTTAAGGATATTAGCGGGTTTCATCGCCCGAACCTTTGCCAAGTACAAAAAATTTATAGTTTTGAAATTTTCTCATAGCACTGAGCATTATATGAGACTATACTTAACCATTGGTAAAGGTGCTAAAAAGACTGATAACTCACTTAAAAACATGGGGTACATTGCTCATTGCCCTAAATGCCTTTACCGGAGATTAATATATGGTATTGCGCCCTCAATTCCATCAAAATGTCCACTATGTGGAGAAACCTTCCAGGTTGGTGGTCCTCTCTGGTTGGGAAGCATGCTTGACACGGATTTTATAGTTAATATGATGAAAATATTACCTTCTCTTCCCCTTAAAAAAGATAAAGAATCCATTAAACTTCTAAGAAGATGTTATGAAGAATCTAAAGGCCCCGCTACATTCTATGATCNNGCCTCCCGCACACATATTAAACCTACCGGGATAAAAACTGATGCTTCGCTAGAAATCCTTGAAGAAATTATCTTAAACTTAAATAGTCCTCTTATTTAATTTATGTATTGTTTTAGTAAAATATTAAATTTTTTTGTCATTCCTAATATTTTTGAATATTCCCTTTATCATGTGTCTATGCTCCTATTAAACTATTTTTAAATGAATTTTGAATCATATGAATATTTATATAAAAATAAATTCATAAACTNNCATCATCTAATTGGTCAAAGGTGATTATTCTAGGAGTCATATTCATAGCTTCTATCTTGATAGTACCCATATTTCTAGCAATTGGATATTTATTCAGAATACTAAAAGCAACTTTCGCTGGAATCGACGAATTACCAGACTTTGATGAATTAGGCAGCATGTTCGTAGATGGTATAAAAGTATTCATAGTAGGCCTAGTCTATGCAATCCCACTAATAATAATTTCATATGTAATCTCAGCAATATTTAACATCGGTCAATACTCAGCACTAACCGCAAGCACATTCACCGGATTCAATATATACGGCCTAGCAACCGCATATATAATATACTTCATAATCGCCATAATAATCGGCCTAATAGAATACATGGCCATAGCAAACATGGCACTATACGACGGAGACCTAGGTGCAGCATTCAAATTCAACGAAATAATAGAAAGAATAAAAAACATTGGATGGGGAAAATACATCCTTTGGTATATAGTAATGATATTGTTAGCAATAGTAACCGGATTCATAGCAAGCTTAACATTCATTATACTCATCGGCATCGTCATAGTACCTCTAATAATCGCACCATACTTCGCCATCTTCGCCACAAGATCACTCGCACTATTATTCGCATCCAGTGAAGACAAAGTGATGGAAACTCCCGCACAAGAAGAACCTGCAGAAAAACCTACAGAATAAATAAAATCTTAATTTTCTCTTTTTTTATTTTTTTAATTACAATAAAATATTTTAATCGATATTATTAATTTTACAGATTTATTTAATAGTCTCAAATCAAATAATAGTTTTAAAGATATTTATAATAATTAAATTGAACGTAAATTATGGGTGATATGATATGGATGTGGGAGAGATATCTTCAAACGCCTTCAGGTATCCGCTTACTGATTTTAAAAAGATTCTCATACTTGGCATATTAACTATTTTATCTTCATTAATCTTACCCGGATTTTTACTCCTTGGATATTTCCTTAAAATCATCAAATCATCGATTAAAGGCTCTTCTGAGCTTCCGGAGTTTGATGATTGGATAAAGATGTTTACGGATGGTTTGAAGGTATTTGTGGTTCTATTTATATATTCTATAATTCCAGTAATTCTAATATTATTGGGAGTTTGGACGGTCCTGCTCCCAATGTTAACTGTTCATGGTTCTTTATCCGTCCTTAATCCCTCTCTAGCAGTCGGGCTCGGTGGTGGAACTACATTAATAGGCATGTATTGGAAATTATTGTAAGTTTTATAATTTCTATTGCCATTGCTAACATGGCTTATCATGATGAATTAGGCGCTGCATTCCGATTTAGCGAAATTATCGGTAAGATCCGGGAAATAAGGGGAGTTGATTACTTTATTTGGTACATAGTAATGTTAATTATAGCTGGAACAGTCTATTTTATTTCCTTCTTCCTAGTGTTTCCACTTATCATTGGTGTTTTACTTGTGCCTTTACTAGTTTCGCCTTATTTTACCATGTTTTATGCCAGATCAATCTCTCTAATATTTATCTATGGCGGAGCTGAAGACTATCAAAAATAGGTCAAGTTTATTGATTAACAATAACTCTAATGGTTATTTAAATAAATTTAATTCCAGCTTTAAGAGTTGTAAGTTTTTGTCTGAGTAAATCGAACATCATTGAACATTCTATCCAATTGCACTCAAAAATAAACAAATATATAATTATTTATATATGAATCCGGTAAAATATAAACATTGTTCACTTAAAGAGGTAATATGAGATGAATAATAATAATGATGAATATGAAAACTTGGTGTTTTCTGTAGATAAAATCGACCGGAAGATTATTAATTTATTCCAAGAGGATGGTAGAATGTCCTATAGAAAAATTGCTAAAGAACTGGACATATCTATTGGTACTGTTCATAATCGTATAGATAAACTCACTAAAAATGGTGTAATAAAAAAGTTTACCCCAGTAATTGACCATAGTAAACTGGGTTATGCTTTAACCACAGTAATTGGGGTGCGAGTTAAAGGCGGTGTACTTAAAAATTGGGAAGATAGAACCGCTTATCATAAAAATGTTCTATGTGTTTATGATGTAACTGGAGAATTTGATGCCATATTAATAGCCCGATTTAAAGATACACAAGAACTGGATCAGTTCATTAAAGGATTATTAAAGGAGCCTGATGTACAGAGAACTTATACTCAAACCGTCTTGAATATTGTGAAAGAAGATTTCAATTCAGGAGATATGTTTATAAAAAATTTTGAAAACTAAAAATTTTTAAATTGAATAAATTTTATTGCGTATTCTTTCACTTATAAAGTCATCAGTTATGAATTTGGGGTAAACTGGTAATCTTTCTAGAAGTTCAAAACCTAATTCTTCAGTGACATTTTTTAAATAATCTAATTCTGGCCAGGGAGCCTCGGGATTTACGTAATCCTTTGTAAGAGGAGAAACTCCACCCAAGTCATCTGCCCCTGCTATTAAAAACATCGATATGTTTACTTTGTTGAGATTAGGAGGGATTTGTACTCCTACATCGGGAAATAACAGCTTTGTAGCAGTTATCATCTTAATCATCTCCGTTAAGGATGGTTCTTCCTGATGTTCAAGCTGTATTCCTGGTTTGGGTTTGAAGTTTTGGATAATGATCTCCTGAATATGCCCATATTTGTTATGAAGCTTTCTTAATTCAATAAGTGATTCAGCTCTCTCTTCGATGGTTTCTCCGATACCAATTAATAGGCCTGTTGTAAATGGTATTTTAAGTTTCCCCGCATTTTCTATTGTTTTAATCCTTAATTTCGGTTCTTTTCCAGGGCTTTTGGAATGTGTTGTTGTTTGCATTAGTCTGGGGCTGGAATTTTCAAGCATCAGTCCCATTGAAGCATTTACTTCTTTTAAATATTTTAATTCCTTCTTTTTAAGGATTCCAGGGTTGCTGTGGGGTAAAAGATTAGTGTTGATTAAAGTTTCACTGCAGAGATAATAGAGGTATTCCACCATGTTTTCAAAGCCCTCGTTTTCCAGAGCAAGTTTAACTTCATGAAACTCTTCTGCACCTTCCCCAAATGTGAAAAGTGCCTCATGACAACCATAAGAATCTGCCATTTTAAGAATCTGCTTTACTTCACTGGTTTCCATTAGTATTGTGGCGTCAAAACTCTCTGGAGCTTTACGGAATGTGCAGTATCCACATTTATTCCTGCATATTTCAGTTAGGGGTAAAAAAACATTTTTAGAATAAGTGATTTTATCATTATCTCGATGAGTATTTGCTTTCATCATCAAAGACAATATATAAGTGTAATCCGCATTAAGGAATTCAATTATATCATCTTTTGATAAATTAGGCATATTATTCTCTCGTTTTAATTTGTATTAATATTTAGAAAAGTTAAATTTAGCATTCTAAATTAGCTATCACTAACTCTACGAATTTAGGGCCCAATCCACTTTTATCCATCCATAAAACCATGAAAACAGCTATACCATTTAACAATCCTAAAGCATATTCAACATGACAGTTCATTGCCTCAAATGATTCTTTAAGCCTGTAAATCCCATAAATATCCGTATCTCCCTGAATTTCCACCTGAGCTCTAATGTACTCATCCATTACCCCTATTACATCTTTAGCTTCCTCCGAAAAAACATCTATTTTACGGGCTCCAATCTCATTTAAAACATTATAAACTGCTAAATCTAATTCTTCTGGTTTAATATTCTTCCTAGACATTCCTCGAACTATCAGCAACTGACTAGTGTCCATGGATGGTCTTGATCCATGAAAAGCCTCCAAAGAGGTCATTATATCACCAGCAACTTCATGAATCTTCATTTATATTCCTCACAAATTTTAATTCTTTTTTAAGTTCACCTAATGTAGCCACCTTTTCTGCGAACGCGTTGTGACGATGAATACTCTCTTCATTCACTTGTCTAACTGTGACCAGAGTATCATTGGGTAGATGTGAATATTCTGTTATAATTTTTTGGACCATATTCCTCACGCAATCTTCTACAAACATGGGATTTTCATGTGCTTTAATTACTACTGCATTTTCATCACTTCTCTTTAATAGTTCACAGACTGGGGCGCTCATAGAATCTTCAATTATTCTTATCAAATCCTCTCCCCGGATGAGATGCTGTTCTGGAACTTCAATCATAATCATGCCTCTGCCCCGCTGGTTGTGGGATGCAAAAGAAACTGTTTCCATAACCTTTTGAGTGGTCTCGTCATCCAAAAATTTAAGTAATTCTTGTTTAGCTGATTCTTGTGTAGATTCCTTTGCACATGGGCAGACTGTCATTCCCACCACTTCTGCTCCAATCATTTTTCTGATCACTACTTTACCATCATCCCGGTAACCAATAGCATCGGCCATGATGTTAGTCATTTCCTGTGTTTTGCGTTTAGTGACTGGGGATTTCTTCATGATCATGAAATCACTCTTCATACTTACTTCTGCTCTTTTAGCATATTTATGTTTTTTAAGGAGACATGTAACGATTTCAGCGCATAATGATTCAATTTCTAATGTGGTTCCTTTTACAGACTCTTCTAATACTGCACTAATTGCCTCCGGATTTCTGGACATATGTATTCCCCTTTTTGTNNTCTCTTTCTATCTTTAAAAGCTTTTTGACACCTGTAACTCCTACTCTGGTTAGATGTACAGGTATGTTAGGTATATTGTCCTGGGTGTCAGGGAAACATGATAAATCCAACTTTTTTCACCCCTATGGTAATTAATTTTCATTTTAAGCATCTTCAAATTGTTCTGAAATAATTAATAATATTAGAATAAAAAATTAGTTCGGGCTTTTAAATTCTCATTTTTTTACACTTT
>PMNN01000058.1 GCA_003161815.1 Methanobacterium sp.
CGAAAAGAAATCTTAATAAGAGCACAATGACTATAATAACCACTATCAAATATACAATACCCATTAAACCTCTCATAAATCTCACCACTCCAATTATTGTTCTTAAAAATTTTTATTTTAAATCGTCATATTTATTCTCTATTTTACTTTGAAGATCTTTTATGCTGTTTTCTAAATCATTTATCTCTTCTTGAAACTCCTGATCATCTTTTTTGCTGGCTAACAGCACGATGAGTTTAGAAGTTTTACCTTGCATTTTCCACAATTCTGCCATTATTTTACCCATGGAGGGCTGTACCTTGGACATGCCATGGTCATCCCATTTTTTATCCCAGAACTGCTTCCAATAGCCCTCCCAGTCTTGATTCCAATTTTCTTCATTCCATTTTCGATCCCAGAACTGTTTCCAGTAGCTTTTCCAGTTTTTATTCCATTCACCATTTCTATAGCTTTTATCCCATTGTACTTTCTGATATTTTTCCCATTCTTGTTCCCAATTAGTTTTCCATTCAGCTTCCCATTTGCCTGTAATTTTTACTTTATCATTATCTGACGCCATAAAGAATACACCATCCCTCTAAAATTTAAATATAAAAAATAAACTGTTTTAATTCATTTTTTAACAGGTTGATACAGTCTATTTCATCATTAAATATATTATTAAGGCCTTAAATAATATGCTGTTATTAATAACCAAAAAATTAATACTCAGATCCGGTAAGCCAATCAAAAATTTTTTTTAATAAATAAGTGAATATAATATACTAAAACCATTAAGATGGTTTAATTATTCTGGAACTTTCTTTCAAAAAGAATCCATTTAAAATGAAATTCTTACGGAAAAGGAGATTATTCTGTTAAGGAAACAGTAAAAGGGATTTTTAAAGCATTTTTCTATAATAAATATTTAATCAATTAATAAAATTTTTTGGTGGAGATTTAAATGCAAAAAACTCTAATAATTTATGAAAGTAAATATGGTACTACTGAAAAGATCGCTAAATATTTATCTCTAGTTTTAGGACCTGCAAAATATTGCACTACAACAGAATTTAGAGCAGAATTTAAAGATTTTGATTTGATTGTAATTGGATCTCCAATATATAGTGGAAAAATAACGCCTAAAATATCTGATTTTATTGAAGAAAACATAAATTGGTTAAAAAATAAGAAAATCGCCATATTCTGCACTTGTATAAGTCGGGAAGATGGAAATGAAAATTTAATTAAACTTGAGAAAATTTTAGGGGATGTTCTTCTCAAAAGAGCATTAGGGGGAATATTAAAACTTAATAGGCTAGATGGGGAGGATTCTCAATCATTAAAAGAATTCAGTGAAAAAATAGGATTCAATCTTAATGATACAGATAATTTTAACTTAGAAGAGGTTATAAATTATGGGCTTGAACTTAAATTGATCAAAGATGATTTAATACCAGTAATGTCATTTTTACAACTCAAAGAGGCCATAGAAGAATTTTTAAATAGTCACAATACTTGCACACTATCTACATCTTATAAAGAAAGAGTTAGATCAACACCAATAGAATACAACTATAATAATGGGTATATTTATTTGTTAAGTGAAGGTGGGGAAAAATTTGCTAATTTATTACTAAACAATAAAGTTTCTTTAGCAGTTTATGAGGGATACACTGGAATGAATAATCTTGCCGGGATGCAAATAACTGGCATAGCATCATTAATTGATAAAAATGAAGATGAATATAAAGACGTAATAGCTATGAAAGGTTTAAACTTAAATTTTATCAATAATATGTCAGTGGATATGAATATAATAAAGATAAAGATTTTAAAAATCGAATTTTTATATTCTAAATTTAAAAAAATGGGTTATGAGCCTAAACAGATATTCATCTACGGTTAGAAAATATAGAATATAAATTAGATTAAATATATTTCACAATTATGTTATGTTATATTAAAATCCGATTATTGCTTTTCTTAAAAATAAACTTATTTATCTTGCCCGGATCAGGTCTCCAAACATGCACAGGCTCATATTTCAACGATTATTTCGTTTTTTCTTAGGAAGCCTGGTACGAGTGGATTATTGTATTGTGCTACTATGAAATTTGATTTTGGATTAATATTTTTTTTTATTAACCATTTTTTCAGTTCTTGGATTTCTTTTTGGGCTAATTGTTCTTTTGCACGGCCTGAAAATCTGATTACAGCTGTTCTATTATTTTTAACTTCTTTGAATTTTATTCTTTTATCATCAGGTTCTGGAAGTGTTTCCAGAGTATATTTAGAGGGCATGGTGAAGGATATACGATAAACATGACCTTTAAGTTCTTCCACGGCTACTGGAGCGGTCATATCTATTTTTTCTGATTCAGAAACTTTCTCCTCTGTTACAGGCACGGTCATTGCAATCTTTTCAGATTCCTCTTCGTTGATGGCTTCTTCAGTAACGGGAACGGTCATGGGAATTTTCTCAGAGTCTGATAAATTTTCTCCAGTCACCGGTGCAGTCATAGAAATCTTAGATTTCTGGTGATTTCCTCCGAAGATGTAACCGGCCAATATTGAAAAGCCTTTATTCAAGGCAGAACTATAATCTGCTTCTAAATCCACCTGAGCCATTATATAATCATCGTATTTTCTGATCTCAATATTTCCATCCTTACTCTCNNGTTGGACTTTCTATTGCCATAAAAAAAAACCTCCTTATTATATTAGAGTTTATACTCTGTAAAGAATTTTTTCACAATAAACGAATTCTACTATAAAAAAATAGAATTAAATAAACAAAAAAAATTATGAAAAACTTAAAACAATTTTTTTTCCAAAAAATCCCGAAAATTTAAATGTTATGAAATACATACATAAATCAAATTTTGGGGGGTTTGATATTAGTGGATAATGATTTGCGTAGGGATCTTATAGCTAAATCACCAATTAGTTTTTCGGGCCTTAAAAAACTTAATACTGGTGCTGGTATTTTTCTTTTTGCCCAGGGTATTGTAATGATTGCATTGGGATATCTGCTCACCTGGAATAGAGATATCTATACATTCTATCTGAAATTCAAAGTAGTCAGTCTAATTCCACCGTCATTTCAGGTGTTACCAGACCCGCAAGTGGTTTATACATTGACCCATTTAGGTGTGATACTATCATCATTCTTATTGATCTCGGGTATTGCACTTCTGCTTATAGCCTTCGTTAAGAATAAAACATATGTTGAAAATCTGAAAAAGGGCATGAACCCTTATCGTTGGTACGAATATGCCATTACTAGTTCTATCATGCTTGTGATTATCGCCACCTTTGTGGGAGTGTGGGATCTATGGTCGCTTGTGATGATTTTCGTATTAAATGCTATAATGATCATGTTCGGTTTTATGATGGAGAAGATCAATTTCTACACCAAAAAAACTGATTGGTCAGCCTACCTTCTGGGATGTGTAGCAGGCTTCACGCCTTGGGTGGTGCTGGCAGCGTACTTTATAGCAGAATTAGGATCTTCACAAACCAAACCACCAGCATTTGTCTACTATATATTGCTATTCTACTTCATCCTATTCAATACATTCTCTATTAACATGATTCTACAATACAAAGGAGTAGGAAAGTGGAAAGACTACTTATACGGTGAAAGAGTCTACATACTACTAAGCTTCATAGCCAAAACCATGCTAGCCTGGATTGTATTCATTGGCATATTCGCACCAACCTAAATTCATAAAAAAACATTTTAAAACAAATAATTTTCCCATAAGCGGTCTTGTAGGATGAATTTTAATTAATCAAGGCTATAAAGTATTTTATCCTGTATATCATTATTCTACAATTAGCATACTTTAATATACAATGATTTACATATTTAACATTTGGAGATGAAAACTTGAAAAATATTGTAGAAACCGGTATAGAAATGGGTGTTTTTAATACATTAATAGCAGCAGCTAAAGCTGCGGGACTTGTTGAAACCTTAAGCAAAGAAACATTAACTGTATTTGCACCTAATGATGATGCATTTGCCAAATTACCTGCAGGAACAGTGGAAGGACTGCTTGAAGATAAAGAAAAATTAACGGCAATTCTAACTTACCATGTAGTTGCTGGTAAGCATCTGGCTTCAGAACTAATGAATCTCAGAAACATACAAACTTTGCAGGGAGGAGAATTACAACTGGACATCAAAAAAAGCATGGTAAATGATGCTAAAATCCTCCAGGCTGACATTGAATGCTCTAATGGAGCTTGTCATATGATTGATTCCGTATTAATGCCCTAAAAACTGATTAAAAATAGATATAATTTCTCTTTTTTTTAGTTATTATATGAGAACTTTAAATTGATTATCTGGATTGTATATTGGTAGAACTGATCCATGTATGGATAAAATTTTAGATGGAATTTATTAAATCATTTAAAAAGCTGTCAGCATCATAACTGTCAATAACATTAGTTTAGAATTTATCATCGTTTTTTCTCACAATCAAAGCAATATTCAATATCCCTGTTTGTTTTTAAGACTTTACCGCAACCTTTGCATACAATTTGTTTTAGAGAACATTTTTTATCTACTATATCCAGAGAACAGGAGCATTTCCATCCCATTTTACCCTTTAATTCCTGTTCAAAAGCTTTGTCTTCATC